>NZ_JAVRCE010000019.1:0-99345 GCF_034530915.1 Nostoc sp. DedQUE09 | reverse complement strand
AAGGCAACACAGGCGATGGATTGGATATCAATAGCGATCGCAACTTCGTCTCACTTAAGAAAGTAGACCTGAGTGGTAATGGTGTTGGTGCAGCAATCGAAATCGAAGATGGACTCGAAATTGATGGTAGTAACAACACAATCACCATCGCTGACGCCACCATTAACAACAATCCCGGTGATGGTATTGACTTCAACGGCAGCAACAACAAGGTAACTGCTTCCAACATCAGCATCTCTGGTAATGGGGAAGATGGCATCGAAATCAGTGAAGGCAGCAACGATAATGTTCTCAACCTGACCAATGCCGATATCAAAGGCAACACAGGCGATGGATTGGATATCAATAGCGATCGCAACTTCGTCTCACTCAAAAAAGTAGACCTAAGTGGTAACGGTGTTGGTGCAGCAATTGAAATCGAAGATGGACTCGAAATTGATGGTAGTAACAACACAATCACGGTGAGTCACATCACTAGCAACAACAATCCGGGTGATGGCATTGACTTCAACGGAGACAACAACAAGGCTGTCATAACTGGTGCAACTATCATTGGCAATGGTGAGGATGGTATTGAAATCAGTGAAGGCAGCGATGACAACACGCTTACCGTCACCAAGAGCAAGATCAGCAACAATGCAGGTGAAGCGATCGCCAATCGAGGTAGCGACAACATCATCATCCATTAAGGCATCACGTCAAGCTTGCGTCACTACCGATGTAGGGAGTGGTAATCAAGCTTGTTAAAGTTCATAACTGATACTGTGTCAATTCAGGGGTCAGAAACCCTAGAGGTCTGCCAACCCAAAAATGCTAGGTGGAGGTTGGGTAAAGGGAAAAGGGTAAGGGATAAAAAACATGAGTCCCTTTCACCCTTCCCCTTTACCCCGCTTGCGTTGCCTTGGCGTACTACTAGATTCTGAACCCTGAATTTAACAAAAAAATACGCATTTTGCAGATTTTTAGCGAAATCGCGTTGATTCATTCAACAATTCGAGGTGTGATTCATGAAACTTCAAAAATTACCTGTATTACTGGCGATGGTGACTTTTTCATCCATTCCTTTTGTGTTTGCAGTCTCATCCGCTCAAGCTGCTGATTTAGCATTCAGCGCGAATTTTAGCAATGGATATTCAGCTAAAGGTTCGTTTACAACGAAAAGTGGCACTCCGGCTTCTTTCTCGGAAATTAATCCGAATTTTCCATCGGTTCCATTTACAACTCAATTTTTAGAATCCACGTCCCTATCGATTTTCGACTCCACTAATAGACTTCTTCAAAGTGGTAGTGGGGCGAACAACGGCATCTCAACTAATGCGTTCTTGCGTTTAGATTACGATAGTTCTCTAACTGCTAACCTTCCAGCCTTAAATGTCAGCACGGAGACACCTAGTCAGAATCCTTACTACTTTATCGGCAATAACGTTGATCCAAGTGGTAGACGCGTTGCACCTGGTAGCACTAATTACAACCTCTTTTTGTATGACAAAACTACTGACAACTATACTTTCTTAGGTGACACAACTAGCATTAAGGCAATATCCGTCCCTGAACCTTCTTCAGCATTAAGTTCACTCGCACTTGCTGCTTGTGGTGTTGGTGTTGCTTTGAAACGGAAGCTGAATTAATAAAACTTAGAAGCGATCCCCATTATTGAACCGAGGAAATGATGGGGCACAGCTGTTATACGAAAGGATGTAATGATGGAGCGATCGCGTTTTGTAATATTAATTCCGATCAATATCATTAAAAATCAAGAATAATAAGCAATAAAAAGGCGAAAGACGATCAATGCTCCGAAGGTGGCCTTGTACTACTCTAAAGCGTCAGTCTCGGAGAACAATCAGGAATTTAGCCTGATTTTCCGCTTGAGTGACCCGGCACCGTCACTCATCAAAAAGCAAATACCTTCAGCAGTAATGTGAGTGAAATTTTTGTTTAATTAATATCTTGCACCATTCTTAATAATGGAACTTAACCTAATTGCACTGATAATTAAAATCGCCAGCGCGGTTTATTTCCATGCCTAAAATTCGTTGCAAACATTATGGTCTAATTATTAGTTTTTTTATATCAGTCGATTATAGGTTAATAAAGTATCAGATTTGGAATGGACATTATTAGAAGGTTCTTTGAGAGAGTACGCTAGTAGTACTTATTTTCTCATGCCCAAATAGCAATAGTCAATGTTCGCTATCTAGTAGTCAAACTTTTAGCTATTCTCATTGCTGCACCTTGCTTATTGTATTTCTTGTGGAAATTTAGGTAAAACCTAAATCGATGTTTTTCCTAGACTGCCTCTCTAGGTTATCTGTTAAAATATTGCTTTGCTGCTAGTATCTGAAATGTTGTAAGCCACCTGTCTGTAGTAAAAGTTTAGTTAGAATAAACCCTCTACCTCAGCAAATTTCCGCAATCGTGGTATACACTGACGTTGATAGAAACTGCTTAATGTCGCAATTGACAGCCCAAAGTCTTGAGATAATTCTTTCCAGCTAACTTCCGGGGGTAAGCGCTTGAGAATTAATACCTGACAATTTACGTCTGGACGCCCTTTAATGTGAGTACTACGTAGTTCCATATCCGAGTCTGTCTCCACCCATGTCTCCAGGTTTTCCAAAATGGGAGGTGCTTGGGGGGTAGCTGGTATATTATCTATCGGGTCAATAGTTTCACCAATCTCACCCGACTTAGACTGACGAACCCCAAAGGAGACTGTTGTGGCTTTTTCTCGGTTTTGGTTGAGATAAAAATCTTGTAGTCTGCGTTTAAGGTAAGCATCCAGCCAATTAATCACACTACCTTGAGTCGAGTCATAGGCTTGACCTGTCAGACCATCACAAACGTTGCGGCAGAAATACAACCAAGTTTGTTGCAGTGCGTCTTGATAGTAGGGAGTATTTTCCTTCCAAAGTTTACCTTGTGTCAAACGAATGATTTGTGTGAGCAGTTTCTGACGTTGAGGGCTTCCAGGTGAGTGTCTACGGGCTTGGACAACTAAGGATGTTAGCTGTTCATTTAGATCCTCCTTACCTGAGGTTTTAAGCAACAGATGCTTGACTTTCTGGGCTACTGGTAGTGAATGACTCTGAATGTCTAAATCAGTAGTAACATCTTCTACAGTCAAAGAGTTCTTGCTTACTTCATCAGTTTCAATAGCAATACTATCCATGTTTCTTTGCTCAGATGCCTGAATACTGCGATGAATTGTTTCTTCAGGCGGGATAAAATCTTGGTTTATACAATTTTTTCGCATCTTATTTTCTTTCCTCAAATTTCTTTATTGGGCATACTTTGTAGGTTTGATGCAGTACCCAAGCATCTCTTTGCTTGATTTTTGATGCTGTCATTATCTGTCAGATATCAGAGGTAACAATAGCATGGTTGCAATGGGCAATACCCTTTTGCTCACCGACTCAATTCAATCCACATAATCAACTCAGTAGGAGGACATAATTAAATGTAAAACGCAAATCAAAAGAACCTGTTGCTGTTGGGGTTTTCCCTTCTGCTTCTATTTATTAGACGTTCTTGAGGTTCTGGATTGAAGTTTACTTTGACCATATCTTTAATTTAAGTAAATCATTCACTTTTTGACAGCATGAAAAAGTCATAATTCGTCAGGAATTTTGCCGTCAAAGTTTTATTAATTTATGTAAAAAATGTCAGTAACGTAAGAAAAAATCTCTTTTCCCACCTGTGTTAGCAATTTTGGATTATAAGTCTTGACTAAAGGTATCTTCCAGCAATCTCAGACTACATATTCATTTACAGAATTTTTGATACAAAACACTTTAGCGGGTTGCTGAAATAATGTTAGTATAAGGCGATATCGCGGACACTAGCACAGTGATATTCCTGTCCGTTTAACTCCAAATAATTGACAGTTATTTCCACGGCTATGTCCTGACCATCTTGAGTTCTTTGGCTAGACTCAAAAGTGAGAGAGCCTTTTTGTCTAACTTCTTCCCAGTGCGATCGCCAAGCAAGCATCGAAAAATTTGGATTTATATCGTAAACAGTCATGTTCAGCAATTGGGCGCGGGAGTATCCAAGATGACGACAGGCGGCTTCATTCACGTAAACAAGCTGGGCATCAGAATTGACAAAAAAGATAGAATCCTTAAATTTATCTAGATAAAACTGACTCAGGCGCAGGGCTGATTCTGCTTTTTGGCGATCGCTAATTTCCTGCTGCAAAAGTATATTTTGCTGGGTCAGTTGTTTTTGCAACCTTCGGATAGTCAAGTTATTTTCTACACGCGCAAAAACCTCTTCTTCACTAAAAGGTTTGGTAATATAATCCACTCCCCCAACTGCAAAAGCTTTAACTTTGTCAAAAACTTCATCCAAGGCGCTAATAAAAATCACCGGAATATCACGGGTTTTCTCTGAGGCTTTCAAATGTTGACAGACTTCATAACCATTCATTTCTGGCATCATGATGTCAAGCAAAATTAAATCGGGCGGTGCAGCTTGTGCTGTTTTCAAAGCTGTTTGTCCGTTAATAACTCTCCGAATTTCATAGCCAACCTGAGTTAGCATAGCGGATAAAAGTCGCAGATTATCGGGTGTATCATCAACAACAAGAATATTTGCTTTTGGTAGCTGAACTTGATGGTTATCCATATTTATTAGAAATAATTTATTAGAAAATAATTCAGGAGTCAGAAATCAGAATTCAGAATTTAATTGGAGTCCGACTGGTAAATCAATGAGTTTAGTATAAGATCCCTACCAAATCTTCTAGTGCATTCACTACACGAAGATTTAGCGATATTTAATTAGTGGCAGGTCTCAATCCCCACTTTCTTGTTCTGACTTTTGAATTCTGATTCAAAAATCATTTCTTACAGTTGTGTTAAATCAATCACTTTATCAATACGAAAGTTATTAACCCAATCAGACAGAGTGTTTGTTAAAAGAGCAGATTCTTCAGGAATTTGCTCAAGCAAGCTAAAAATCAGCTTTTCATCAGTACACAGTGCCGCTTGGTGGAGCTGTGCTACCCACTCAGTAGGCATTTGAGCCAGCATCTCTTCTAATGATAAAAGTTTAAGGTCGGAATTTTCGGCAAATTCGTCTTTTTGAAGGGGTTTATCTTCATATACATAACGCACCCCTAAATATTTAGACATCATATTCAAGATTACTTCCTCTCGGAACGGCTTACGTACAAAATCGTTGCAGCCAGCCGATAAAACCACAAAGCGCTCCTCATCAAAAGCACTAGCAGTTAGGGCAATAATGACAGTAGCTTGACCTTTTAAAGTAGCTCTAATTTGTTTAGTAGCTTCATACCCATCCATTACAGGCATCCGCATATCCATCCAAATTAGTTGTGGTTCCCAAGTTTCCCAAAGAGTCACCCCTTCTTGACCATTCTCAGCGTAACGTACCTCGAAGCCAAGGGATACTAGCATCTTAACTAGGAGTTCACGATTTTCCCATTTATCCTCAACTACTAAGATTCGGTATTTTGGTTGATTAGGCTCTAAACCAATTACTCGTCGTTTTAGCTGTCGAATTGGAGCTTCAGCTACTTCTGCGAGACTAATTTGAAGATCAAAAGAAAAAATCGTTCCTTGACCCAAAGTACTGCTAACAGTAATACTTCCCCCCATTAGATGCACGAATTGTTGGCTAATAGTTAGACCCAAACCTGTTCCTTGCTGAGATTTCTGACCTGCTTCTGTTTGGACAAAGGGCTTAAATAACTTTTCAATTTCGGCAGATGCAATCCCTGTCCCGGTATCTTCAACTTCAAAATGAAGCCAGAAGAATGAAGGGTGGGAGTTTTTTATTACTTGTGTACCTTCTTGTTGCTGTAGTTTACTTTCTTCCTTCATCCTAACTCGCAAACTCACGCCACCTTCTTGAGTAAATTTGATAGCATTACCAAGGAGGTTAATTAAGATTTGACGCAATTTACTTTCATCTGTATGCACATATCTAGGAACTTCAGGTCTACGCTCAAACATCAACTGTAAACCTTTGGATTCCGCTTTAATTTGAAACATCTCTTCAAGTGAATCAAGTAGAGTGTACAAATCAAAGCTATTGTTGTTCAGTGTCGTTAAACCCGCCTCAATTTTGGACATTGACAACACATCGTTAATCAAGGTAAGCAAATGTTCTCCACTGCGACTGATAATTTCTAAATGTTCCAACTGAGAAGCATTGATAGAAGAATCGCGCATCATTAGCTGAGTAAAGCCAAGAATGCTGTTAAGAGGAGTACGAAGTTCGTGACTCATGTTTGCGAGAAATTCGCTTTTGGCACGGTTGGCAGTTTCGGCTTCTTTGGCTTTTAGTTCTAATCTATGGCTGTAATTCTCTAACTGTTCGCCAGAGATTTTTAACTGCCGCGTTAGCCAAGACACTCCAATCAATAGAAATCCCATTGATAAGAATCCCACTAGCATCATCGTCCCCGCTAATCGCCGAGCCGGCGCAAAGGCTTCTTCCTGGTTCATCTCCACCATTAAGGCTAGGTCTTGATCGTTGAGCCAGTGATATACGCCAATTACTAACACTCCGGCGTAGTTTGGATAAAGTCCTTGGCCACTAATTCCACCCATTGCTGCATCAATACCTTGGCTGCTAACTCCTTGAGAAAAGTCTGGAGTTTTATCTTTATCTTTAGAAATAAAAGCATTTTTAGTTACTAAAGAACCAACTAAATAAGTTTCGCCACTCTTACCTAAACCTGTACGTTCTCGCACAATTTGATCTATTCTGTCTAAATTCAAATCAGCTAAAAGAACACCTTGGCGCACCTTGGCAGCATCACGTAGAGGCGTTGCAAAAGTAACTGATGGCTTGCGAGTAATCGGTGAGACATAGAAGATAGGGGCAAAAGAATCTCCTGGTTGAATTTGTTCAATATAAGTGATATTAGCTGAAATTTCATATTGACCTTCACGCTGCTTATTAGTAGACAAAATAATCCGATTACTACGATCGAGAATAGAAATTTCTCCCAGACTTGGCTTGATTTTAGCCATATTTGCGAGGTAATCAGAAAGAACTTTGTAAGCTTTACGATAATTTGCGTCAGAGGCTTTGGAATTTAAAAGTATTTGAAAATTATTTTGTACGTCTGGAAACTGAGTGACTAAGAGAAAGTCTCGTTGTTGGTCTTCAAACCAACGGGTAATTTCTTCCTCTTTCAGAGTAGCAGCAGCATTGAGTCGTTCAAAAGCAGCTTGCTTTAAAGCTTCCCTCGCATTCAGGAAAGCAAAGCCTCCAACTACACCTACAGTTACCAATGATAGGAATAAGAAGGAACTGGCAACTTTAATAGTTAGGTGCTGATTCCAGAATCTCATATATTTACAAGTTGTTTCTTATTCTAAAGATATTTATATTTTTTTTGATTCATGCAAATAGGCTATTCCTTTAGTTAATATAAATAATTATTGATTACCATTGAGCAAAAATTTGTTTAATCTGCTTAATTGCTTCATCAGTTGCTTGCTCTGAAGAAATTTTATCTACAATTATTCGATTAAGAGCTTTTCCCCAGATATTCTCCTCTAACACTACGCTGTATGCTGGGTTTTGGACATAATAGAACAACCGCGTTGAACCTTCCGTCACTGTGTTTACCGCAGTTGAAACGTGTGGGTCAGCTAGGTTTTTCCAAAATGGGTCTTGCCAAAGTGTCTTGATGACAGGTAAATTACAGCCTCCAGCAGCTTTCAGATACTTACCTATCACCTGTGATTGGGTGAGATATGCAAGAAAATCCAAAGCTTTTTTCTGCTGCTGGGAATCGGCGAACAAAACTGCTTGCCGAAGTGTGAGTAGATAACGCATTGGCTTGCCGTTGGGTTTGTTGGGAAATTTTAAAATACCAAGCTTATTGCGATAGGTGTCGCGATCTTGGCGCACAGAGCAAGGAATTGAAAGGGTGTTGTTAGGAGTCATCATCACCACACGGTTGAGCAAGCTGCGATTATTATCTGGATTTAACCAATTGAGTGCATCTGGTGGCACATAACCTTGTTGGTAAAATTTGGTATACCAATCTAATGCCTGGACAATTTTTTGTCTGACCTTTGGATCGTCGATCAGGAGTTTACCTTTTGAGTCGATAATTTGCACATCGTATGCTTCTAAAATATGCTCAAAAAAGATGTAGGTATCTGAAGCTCCAATAGAAAAAGGAAAACCTAACCCATAAATATTCTGTTTTTGCTGTTTTGCCCGCAGTTTGTTCTGTGCTTGTTTCCAAAACTCCCAAAACCCATCCCAATCTTTGGGGATATTCCTTTTGCTGCGACCTATTTGCTCTAGCAAGTCTCGCCAGTAGAAAATATGAACCGTTGCCTGATTAATTGGAACTGCATAGTAACTTCGCTTTTTTGCAGCATTATTATAATAATTAACAGCTTGCAGGGCATATTCAGGATAAAAATTCTTGACTGGCTCAATTACATCCGTTACATCCGCCAGTTTACCTTCCCAAGCCAAATGCGGATTCAACGCTCTTTCAGCGCCGTAACTCATCATGATATCGGGTGGATTACCCGCCTGAATGGCTCTACGCGCCTTCTGAGGTAACTCATCACCCATATAGAAAGAAAGCTTGACTTGATTACCAGTTTGTTTTTCCCAGTTGCTTACCAATTGCTGGATTGCTTCATCTTCATCGACGGTAAATCCTTTATCCCACCAAATCTTTAAAACTGTATGGTCAGCAGGGGAATGGGTGACTGAAGATTGTTTTAATTTCGGGGTGTTAGTACAAGCAATAATTATCAAACTGAGTGTCAATACGATGAACACATATCTGCGATAATGGTGATATTGTGCCCAATTCTGAGAGCCTTTAGCAATTTGACTAGCTTTTGTTTTGAATGTCATCTTTGTAAAAGCTTACTGCCATTGGTCAAAAATTTGCTTAATTCGTGCGATCGCTTCATCAGCTGCTTGCTCTGGAGAAATTTTATCTACAACAATTTGATTGATCGCCTTACCCCAAACATTATCTTTCAAAACCAAGCTATAAGCTGGGTTTTGGACAAAAGAAAATGGGCGAGTTTCTCTATTGAGAAATATATCAATGGCGGTCGAAAGATAAGGATCTTTTGAATCTTTCCAAAAAGGATCTTCCCACGCTGATGTTAAGACTGGTAAATGACGACCTCCAGAAGCTTTGAGATAATTTCCCATCACCTTTGGTTCTATTAAGTATGCAAGAAACTCCTTAGCTAGTTTCTGCTTCTGAGAATCGGCAAATAAAAACGCTTCCTTAACCGTAATTAAGTAGCGCATTGGCAAGCCATTAGGTTTATTTGGCAACTCTAAGATCCCAAGCTTTTGATAATATGTATCAAGGTTTTGCCGCACAGCAGCAGGAATTGAAAGCGAGTTGTTAGGAGTCATAACCACGCTTTGATTAAGTAAGCTACGATTGTTGTCTGGATTCAACCAATTTACGGCATCTGGTGGGACGTAGCCTTGCTGATAAAAATTTGTGTACCATTTTAAGCTATTAATAATACCTTGACGCACTTTCGGATCGTCAAGGAGGAGTTTATCCTTAGAATCTAAAATTTGCACATCGTATGCTTCTAAAATCTGCTCAAACCAGTAGTAGGTATCAGCAGAACTAATGCCGAAGGTAAACCCTAACCCATAAATATTCTGTTTTTTATCTGGTATTTTTTTTGTTCGTAAGTCATTCTGTATTTGTTTCCAAAACTCCCAAAATGCATCCCAATCTTTTGGTATATCACTTTCTTTACGACCTATTTGCTTTAGCAAATCTCGCCAGTAGAAAATGTGAATAGTTGCTTGGCTCATTGGCAAAGCATAGTAGCTTCGCTTTTGAGTAACATTGTTATAAAACTGAACAGTTTTGAGGATTTTTTCCGGATAAAAACTTTTAAGTGGCTCAATTACATCTGATACATCTGCTAGTTTGCCTTCCCAGCTAAAACGGGGAATAATTTCTCGATCGGCAGTATAACTGGTAACAATATCAGGCAAGTTACCAGCCTGAATTTCTCTTTGAATCTTCCGTGTTAGCTCATCTGTGGAGTATAAAGAAAGCTTGATTTTGTTGCCAGTTTGTTTTTCCCACTGGCTAACTAGTTGCTTAAGGGCTTCATCCTCTTCCTGAGTAAAACCTTTATCCCACCAAATTCTTAAATCGGTACTTTCACTGGATAATTTATTAAGTGGGGAAGGGGATGATTGATATGTGTTGGTGCAAGCAACAATTATCAAGCAGAGGATCAATGCTATGAGTGCGTAGCAACGGGTGGTTAGTCTTGGTACTACGCTAAAAGCTTCCTTAGCTGTTTGCTGATTCTTCAGGACTTGAGTAATCTGACTAGCTTTTTTTCTGGACACCACACTTCTAAAGCTTATATTTAAACTGAATAGATATACTCAATTTAAGGCTTTTTGTTGATCTCTCAATAATTGACAAGCGATCGCTCTTGCAGGAGATGGGCAACTGCTTGATTTTGGATACATAGCCTCGCCATTTGTACTGGTTAGAGTAATTATTCTACCGCGTGGCTTAATAATTCCATTAATGAATCGAATGCGAGGTGCTTAATATAGCACCTCACATTCTGAAGATTTCTATTTGACTGTGGGGTTGAGGATTAAACAACTAGAACGTTATTTTGACTTAGTGACACTCCACTAGATAGTTGTGCAAATTGTACCTGAGTAAATCCACCCGCACTGCCATCTTGGTCAAAATATAGCGCACCTGTAGTATTGTTATAGATAAATCGCTGATTGCTCGTTGTTGCAGATGTTCCAAGGGTAAAAGAGCTAGCTGAGAGTAAACCTGATGATAACCCGCCACCAAAACCAGCAGCCGATACCTGAATCAGTTCATTAGTCGCGTTGAAATTATAAATGCTATCAACGTCTTCATTGAAACTACTGAAAACAAAGGTATCAGTACCAGCTCCTCCATAAAGGTTATCATTGCCTTTGCCACCTTTGAAGGTGTTTTTACCAGAGGCACCAGCGGCTGTGAGAGTATCATTGCCATCGCCTCCATCCAGTAGGTTATTGCCTGATGAATAGTCAACAATCAAGCGATCGTCATTAGCACCACCATTGAGCGTGTTATTGCCAGAGACAGTATAAGTTCCGTATAAAGAATATAAGGAAGCTGAACCCGCGGCTGTGAGAGTATCATTGCCATCACCCCCATTCAGTAGGTTATTGCCTGATGAATAGTTAGTAACTAAGTTATCGTCACCAGCACCACCATTGAGGGTATTCTTACCAGAGATAGCATCGAGATAAAAATTGCCTCGGTAGTCGTCGTAGGAGCCAGAGACGTCAAGAGAATCATTATCATCACCACCAGAGAGCAAATTATTACCATTTGAATAGTCAGCACTCAAGCTATCCTTACCTGCACCACCAAGAATCGTGTTATTTCCACGTCCCCCGGAGAGCGTATCATTGCCATTGCTCCCCACAATCAAATCATCATAATTTGTACCTGAGATATTTAATTGTTCGATATTCTTGTAGCTAACCTGATTCTGTCCTGCTGTAATCGAACCAGTGTTAGTAGCAACATTGAATGTCGTTGTGATTCCCTGGCCGATGGAATAGTTATAGAAAGACAACAAATCGTTACCTTTCCCTCCATCTATAGTATCCTTGCCATCGCCTCCGGTGAGCGTATCATTTCCATTACTCCCTACAATCAAGTCATTGTAGGCTGTACCTGAGATATTTAATCGTTCAATATTCTTGTAGCTAACCTGATTCGTGCCTGATGTAATGGAGCCAGTGTTAGTAACAGCATTGAATGTCGTTGTGATTCCCTCACCCACGCTAGAATTACTGTAATAATAGGCTTCCAATAAATCATCACCTTTTCCGCCATCGATAGTATCATTGGCACTACTTGCGTAGAGCGAGATAGTATCATTGCCATTACTCCCCACAATCAAGTCATTGTAGACTGTACCTGAGATATGTAATGCATCGATATTCTTATAGTTAATCAGATCCGTGCCCGCACTAATGGAGCCAGTGTTAGTAACAGCATTGAATGTCGTTGTGATCCCCCCACTAGGATAGATATACGAAATGCTCAACAAATCGTCACCTGTCCCCCCATCTACTGTTTGAGTCGCTAAGGAAGGTGGAGAAGTATATAGGACGAAAGAGAAGGAATCATTTCCATTCCCTCCATTGAAAATGTTATTACCAAACCGTCCCTGGGCTTTTTTGTCGTCGTAGTAGCCAGAGGCGCTAAGAGAATCATTGCCATCTCCTCCATTGAGGATGTTATCTCCCGTTGAATAGTTAACACTCAATTGATCGTCACCAGCACCACCATCGAGAGTGTTATCACCGGAGGTAAAAGAGGCGGAATAGTCGTATTCGCGAGAGGCGCTAAGAGAGTCATTGCCATCTCCTCCATTGAGGATGTTATCGCCTGTTGAAAAGTTAGCATCTAATTGATCGTCACCAGCACCACCATTGAGGGTGTTAGTGCCATCTGTCTTAGAGGCAGAGAGATTATCATTGCCATCTTCTCCATTGAGGATGTTATCGCCTGTTGAAGAGGTAGCACTTAATTTATCGTTACCAACACCACCGTTAAGGATGTTATCGCTTGTTGAATAATCAACATTCAAGTAATCGTTACCTTCACCGCCAAAAATTGTATCATTGCCATAATTTGAATCGTTGCCACTACTGCCTCCGAAGAGTAAATCGTTGCCATTGCTTCCGACAATAAAATCAGCGTAGGTTGTACCTCTAATGTCTAATTGTTCGATATTGTTGTAATTAATCTGATTTGTGCCAGCCTGAATTGAGCCAGTGTTAGTAGCAGCATCGAAACTCGAAGTGATTCCTTTGGTAGCACGGGTGTAATATACAGACAAATAATCCTGACCTGTTTCTCCATTTACACTTTGAGTCGTTAAGGAAGAGGGGGCAATTTTTGAAGCGGACAAATGGAAGTCATCATTACCAGCGCCTCCATTTAGAGTGTTTCTACCCCGGACTTCATCGGCGTAAAAGGAATCATCGCCGTCTTTGCCTGAAACCGTATTGTTGCCAGCAGAATAGCTAATATCAAGGTAGTCATCCCCTGCATCTCCACTGAGGATGTTATTTCCAGAAGAATAGGAAGCATCAAGGGTATCATTTCCCTCATCACCCCGCACCAGATTATTACCAGTACCACCACGGAGAGAGTCGTTATCTGTGCCACCACGGAGGGAATCGTTATCTGTGCCACCAAGGAGAGTATCATTGCCTGCACCACCAATGAGGGTATCATTTCCGGCATCACCGCTTAAAAGGTCGTTGCCATTTTTGCCATCGATGATATCATCACCCACTTTAGCGTTAATTGTATCTGCATCCTGACTACCCAATAGAGTATCCTTGCCGTTGGTTCCAATGATATTTACCATAACTCTTACCTTCCTGAATCGATTTTTTGAGTAATTTCAGCTATTAACTTGTTGTTAATGTTGTTTAAGGACACACAGAAATCGCCGAGAGTTAACGCTTTCGACATACTTTTATGTCACCCTTGAGAGGTAGCAATTTTCTCGAAGATTTACCTTATTGATAAGCTTGTAAGCAGGACTTATCTAACTGAGTTGAAAAAGGCAGGAGGTTCAAAGTTCAAGTCTTTACCTATTCCTTATTTCCTTTTTCATTCGTTATTTGTGTACCGTTATAATGCTATTTACGACTATCTAAGTCGTTAGCATTGTACATATTTATGAGCGTGTATTTAGAAAAACACATGGTTTCACGCTTTTTTATCATTCTTGATCCGCAGATGAACCCAGCCATCACTGACAAAGTGTCGAAAAATCAAGCTTGAGTGCCTAAAACCCACACTTCATATTTTTTATCAAAGCGTAAGCCCTACTGTCGTAAATATAGAGAATAATTCACTTTCGATAGGGAAAGAATTTTTATGCAGTTGTTGTGGGTTCTTACCCGTGGGTGTGTAGCTTAAAAATAGGGAACATCTAAATAACACTTTGATAACCATATCTGAATATTTACTGAGATGTCCACACTTAAAGACATATCTTTGCATACTCTTCACATTCTTTGCCGATCAGTATAATGTCAGTACTTCTCTTTATGTATTCTTCATGTCTTTAATAGCCATTAATAATCAGAATGCAGCAGCTAAACAGCACCTAAACAGTTGTTTATGCTCATGTAGCGTGTCGTCCCCTCTAGTAGACCAGCAAATTGTAAGAGTTTTTGCAATCTTGGGTTATGCTGCGAGGTTCTGACGACGAGTTACAAGAGTTGAAAGCGATCGCTTCGCTGTAGAGCATTGCCACATTATCAAGAGCTACTTAGGGATAACCTCCACCAAACATACTCTCGTAGCGTAGGCGTAGCCTGTCCTAGCCATCTCAAAGAAACTACTGAGGACGGTGAATCTGAAACTGGATTATATTGGGAAGTTTTGGACAATAATAGATTTTTATTAAAAAAAACAGTCGTCAGGAAATGAAGGCGTATTAAATAGTGGATTTCTTTAACCATGGCAATTTGAAAAAAGAATGCAATATCAATATATAGATACAAGAGAGTGCCCATTATGGTTAGCAAAAATTTTTTGAATTGGCATCAGTATAGTATTCATATAGATGGCAGTAAACGTCAACTAGCACTTATAGATATATAAATTTATTTCCCTTTACTTAATTAATTCTTCATACAATCAATTGGTGTATCGATTTAACGTAGTATATGCTTCTTGTTTACAGCTATTTTCAGGTCGATAGACCACGCGGTAGGGGCGCAAAGCCTTGCGCCCCTACGATAGGTGTGATTCAAATACATGAAAACTGCTCTAAGTAGGCAAAGAAAATAGTTATGTCATATTCAAAGCTCAATCGGCGCTATTTTATTCTGGCAATGCTAACTAGAAGGGTACGATCGCGATCGCATCCTTCCTAATGATGTGGTCGAACCGATCCGTTTTTCACGGTTGGGTGCATTGCAAATACCCATTGCCGAAAGTAGTGGTGGTATCTCTGCACGCGAGCTGTTCGAGATTGTTATTCGAGTAATGCATGAACTCTGATAATTTCAAGGATCGTGCGATCGCAAACGACGAGATCGACAGTACATCACTGCCAACGCCAAGATTCTTCTAGATTAACCACCTTGTATGGTAATTTCTGAGCTTGATAAATAAATGTAAAGAATAAGTTGGCATTGCATAAATTTTGCTTTCTAGCTTGATGAATTAACTAAAAAGCGAAAAAATTGAACGTATATGGAAAAAGACTTGCGGAAACTAGAGCGTGAAACCCTTCTCCAGTTGGCTTTGGAACAACTGGTGGACATCATTGTGAAGCAGGCGATCGACTTTTGTGAGAACTGGGTCAAATAGAAATCGGGGTAGGAACCCTAGTAACCACAAATGAAAGATATAGATAGTGCAGTGGATAAAAGTGTTAACTCTCTCAAAGAGTGGATACAACAGACGCAGCCCAATATCTATGCAGATGAAACACCTTGGGTGGTCAAAGGTGTAAAACAATGGTTGTGGATTTTTGCCAACACAGTTTTTAGTAGCAAATAAGATGCGTTTGCTCTATGCTAGTGATAGCTATTTAGGCAGTGTCTAGACCAAGAAACCAGATATCCGCTCAATAAATCGGGGCAAACTACCAGTTTAGGAACGAGTTTACGCCATTTGAGCCCTTGTTACTGAGCGATTTACCCCGGATTATTGAGCGGTTAAGAAACCAGTTTAAGTAAATGCTGCATTTATTTGAACTACCTATCTAAGGTTTCTCGCCGCTGACCTACGGTGTACACACATCTTTGTATAACAAAATCGTTGAAGATCCCCCTAAATCCCCCTTAAAAAGGGGGACTTGAAGGGCTTTTGCCCCCCTTTTTAAGACTACGGCGTATACACAAGTCCTAAAATCCTTGCCTGGTAAGATACAAGCCTTAGCAGGTAAGGTTTTGAACTGAGCAAGCTGATTATCAATAGTGTCAGCTTATTGATAGAGGTTTAACGGAAAATCAAGGATTTTAAAAATAATTTTCCGTTCTTTTGTGTCCATTTGATTCCCAACTCAACTTGTGTATACACGGTAGCTTTTTAAGGGGGGTTGGGGGGATCAAAAGCTTGTCAGACAATGTTAAAAGACTTGTGTGTACACCGTAGCCCCGCTAGCGGGGCTACTCATAGATGACAACTCTTCTAGCGAATATCTCTGAATCAAACTTATAACCGAGGGGATTGATATGGCAGACATTATTGGAGACAACAGCAATAACACTCTAATTGGCACGTTTGAGAATGACGCTATCCTTGGTCAGGGCGGTGATGATAACCTCTTTGGTCGGAGCGGCAATGATGACCTCTTGGGTGGGGCTGGCAATGACTCGCTTAATGGCGAGGACGGCAATGACCTTCTCAATGGTGAGGACGGCGAGAATACCCTGCTTGGTGGGTTCGGCGATGATGTCCTCCTTGGTGGATCTAGCAATGACCTTATCGATGGTGAGGAGGAGAACGATCAACTCCTTGGCAAAGGCGGTGACGACACCCTGCTTGGTGGGTTCGGTAATGATGCTTTCCTTGCTGGATCTGGCAATGACCTTCTCGAAGGCGGGGACGGAAATGACCAACTCGCTGGAGAAGACGATGACGACCAACTCTTTGGCGGGGAAGGGTTTGACACCCTCAATGGGGGGGCTGGCGATGACCAGATTGATGGCGAGGATGGCAATGACAACTTGATTGGTCAGGCTGGCGATGACACCCTCCTTGGCGCGGCTGGCAATGACCGACTCGAAGCCGGGGACGGGGAGGATCAAATCTTTGGTGGGACTGGCAATGATACTGCTGACTATTCAAATAGCACTGCTGGTGTCACCGTTAACCTAGCGACTGGAACTGCCAGTGGAGGGGCTGGGAATGATGTCCTATTTAATATCGAACAAGTTTTTGGTTCTGGTTTCAACGATTCCCTAACTGGCGGGCGCGGTAATGACACCCTCTTTGGTAGAGGTGGCAATGACCTGCTTGATGGTGGAGTTGGCAATGACCTGCTGGATGGCGAGGAAGGCAACGATATTGTCCGTGGTGGGGCTGGCGATGACACCTTGCGTGGTGGAACTGGCAATAACCAACTCTTGGGTGGAGCTGGTGTTGATACTGCTGATTATTTCAGTGCCACTGCCGGAGTCACAATTAACCTTGCCACTGGAACCGCTACAGGGCAGGGCAGGAATGATGTCCTGTTGGAGATTGAAAGAATCGTTGGTTCTAGGTTCAATGACACCATCCTTGGCGGAGCTGGCAATGACTTCTTCCTCAGTGGTGGGGACGGGAATGACTCTGTCAATGGTGAGGCTGGTAATGACCGCCTCTTTGGCGATAACGGCAATGACACCCTCCTTGGCGGAACTAACGACGACTTTATCAATGGCGGGTACGGCAATGACTCCCTGCTTGGCGGTAGCGGCATTGACATCCTGCTTGGTGGGGCTGGCAATGACCAACTCTTTGGTGAGGACGGGAGTGACACTCTCATTAGTAGAGAAGGCAATGATACCCTGCTAGGCGGCAGCGGCAATGATATTCTGCTTGGTGGAACTGACAATGACCAGCTCCAAGGTGGAGGCGGGGATGACCAACTCTTTGGTGGAGATGGCGTTGATACTGCTGATTATTTAAATGCCACTGTCGGAGTCACCGTTGACCTTGGCACTGGAACTGCCAGTGGGGGAGATGGGAGTGATGTCCTGTTCAATATCGAGCAAGTCTTTGGTTCTAGCTTTAGTGACTCCCTGATTGGAGGAGGCAGTAGTGATACCCTCTTTGGCAGAGGCGGCAATGACACCTTGTTTGGTGGGGATAGCGATGACTTTCTTGATGGTCAGGAAGGTAATGATCTCGTCTTGGGCGAGGATGGGAATGACAGCCTGTTTGGCGGGGCTGGCAATGACCGAGTCGAAGGAGGAGAAGGCAATGACACCCTCCGTGGCGGGGTCGGCAATGACATTCTCCTTGGAGGGCCTGGAAATGATGTCTTCATAGGCGTTGATACTAACGGTTCTGATTCTCCTGGATTAGGGGAGGTTGATACCCTAACTGGAGGGCCTGGGGAAGATCAGTTCTTACTTGGAGATGCTACTAATGTCTTCTATGACGATAACAACAGTGGAAGTAGTGGTTTGGCAGACTACGCTACCATCAGTGGCTTCAACTCCAACGAAGATACAATCCAGCTTAAAGGAACAGTGGCAGACTATCGCTTGCAGACGGTGGGAGCCGATACAAGGGTCTTTCTGGACAACTCAGGAGAGCTAGATGAACTCATTGGTGTTGTGCAAGCGTCGTCTCTGAGGCTTGATAGTGACGACTTCCTGTTCTACGAGAAAGAAGATGCTGGACAAGGGACAAACAACACACTAGCCACTGCTGAGAAGCTAGGTAATTTAACATCAGGTTCAGAAGTTAATACCTCTGCTCAACTGGCAAGGCTTCCAGGGAACAATCCTGATTTTGACTTTTTCACATTTTCTTTAGCTAATCCAGGAACTGTGACTATTAACACGCCGAATTATAGCAATAGCTATCCAGTTCTCGGCCTATTTAATAGTGCTGGGAACTTACAGAGTTCCAGTACTTCTCAATCAATCACCGCTTCATTAGGGGCAGGTACTTACTCCATTTCAGTAAGTGATTATGATTACTTCCCTCAAAATGGCGGAACTTTCAGTTCTGGCTTTTTTGACCCTGGTGCTTATACGCTAGAAGTCACTGTAGCCTAAAGACAAATGGTACTAAGAAAAGCGGAAACAGTTGCCAATTAAGAAGTTCGCAGTTGTTTACGTAATTATTGTCAGTCTACTAATGCAAAACAAGGGTTTTGCATTAGTAGACTTTATTTGTGTAGTAGCGAATTATATTTGCCCAATATTTTTAAAACATCCTCTGAGCTAGGTAGAGTTAAAATACTGGAATCTCGATGACAAATTCTGTTCCTTCGCCAAGTATAGAATTGCAACTCAAGCCTCCATCATGGGTTTCCTCAACAATTTGACGAGCGATGTCTACGACGGGGTACGCCTACGCTAAAAGTAAAAATTCTTGTAAAGACACCAAATCTGGCGTCTGGTAACAAGCAAAATAATCTTTCAGAGAAATCCCACCAAAATCTTCCATTAGCAACGCATAACCATTTTGATACGCCTCCAGGCTGTAGGTTTGGACGATCGCAGATGAGTGAAGATTTTTGGCAATTGTGTACTGATTGCGAAACTGCAACAGATCGCTGAAACTGGGATATGAATTTTTTAGCAGTTTAATTACTACAGGTAATGAGTCAGTTTCTCGAAACCCCCCATAAACTAGAGTTCTGGAACCATTGTAGATTTCTCGTATCTGAGAATACTGACCATACTGCTAAACCCTGGTGATTTCTGAATTTATTGTTTCCAAATCAGTAACATAAATTTATGTGTGTTATTTAATACAAATAATCATAAGAAATCATCGCAGTAGATAAAACTGTATTTGATGTCCCAAATTCAAAGGCGAATAGCCGTTCAGAAACGAGAACATCTTGCTAGAAGAAAGAAAAGTTGTTAGAAAAGCCTTAAATAATACTCAAAGAAGAAACAAAAGGAAAAAGGTGAGAAAAACCCACCTCTTAAGAATCGATATGATAGAAAAGTAAATAAAATTTAAAAAATATTTATCGAATGGTAGATCAATCATCTGGCTTGTCCAAGGTCAAAGATTCAATAACACAAAAACTCTTCTTGGGTAATGAACCAAATGCAGAGTTAATTGCAATTCTCACCGTTTACTTTGTCCAAGGAATTTTAGGGCTATCGCGTCTAGCCGTTAGCTTTTTTCTCAAAGATGAACTACTCCTGAGTCCAGTTCAGGTATCGGCGCTATTGGGAATTGTCTTCCTACCTTGGATGATCAAGCCGGTGTTTGGTTTTATCTCTGATGGCTTGCCTATATTTGGCTATCGTCGCCGTCCTTACTTAATTTTATCCGGGATACTGGGAACTGCATCTTGGATGAGTCTGGCCACAATAGTTAATACTAGCTGGGCAGCTACCTCAGCGATCGCTCTTGGTTCTCTCTCCGTCGCCATGAGTGATGTTATCGTTGACTCGCTAGTTGTAGAACGAGCCAGAGGCGAATCGCAAGCAAAAGCCGGTTCGCTCCAATCTCTGTGCTGGGGTGCTTCTGCGATCGGAGGTTTAATAACAGCCTACTGTAGCGGTCTGCTGCTCCAATACTTTAGTACCCGTACCGTCTTTGGGATTACCGCTTTATTTCCGCTGATCGTTTCAGGGGTGGCTTGGTTAATTGCTGAGTCCCCCGTTAGCAAAGATGCTCAAGATGGTAATCAGACCAACCCATTACCAATCAAACATCAACTAGACCAGCTACGCCAAGCCATTAGCCAAAAAGCAATTTGGCTACCAACGGCATTTATCTTCATCTGGCAAGCTACTCCAAATGCTGACTCAGCCTTTTTCTACTTCGCTACCAACGAACTCCACTTTGAACCAGAATTTTTGGGGCGAGTAAACTTGGTGGGAAGTTTCGCTTCTTTGGCAGGTGTTTGGATTTTTCAACGTTTCCTCAAAAGCATCCCTTTTCGCGTGATTTTTGCTTGGAGTACCGTCCTTTCGTCACTTTTGGGGATGACGATGCTGTTGTTGGTGACTCACACAAACAGGCTATTGGGTATAGATGACCACTGGTTTAGTTTGGGTGATAGCTTGATTCTGACTGTGATGGGTAAAATTGCCTTTATGCAAGTGATGGTGCTAGCAGCAAGGCTTTGTCCCTCTGGTGTGGAAGCGACATTATTTGCCTTGTTAATGTCAGTATATAATTCAGCCGGAACGGTTTCTCATGCATTCGGGGCATTAATCACATATTGGCTGGGGATCACTGCAACAAACTTTGAGTCACTTTGGCTCTTGGTGGTAATTACTAACCTCAGCACACTGTTACCCCTACCATTTATCAAATGGCTACCTGCTGCTGAAGAGCAAGCTGAGACATCCATTGATGGGGAACAAGCGTTTTTGCCAGATTTGATGTCTGAGTTAGTACTGAGAGAACCAGAGTCAAAAATAGTCGAATAGTGTAATAAATCTCACGCCAATTCGAGCCAGTGCGCTGCCTTACCGTGCTAGCAACTGGCGTAGTAAAGTTGCAAAGAAATTATTTTGAGCAACTACAAATTTTGGTGCAAGGTAACAACAAAAAACAAAGTATATGCATTTGAAAAGTAAAGAAAGCCTAGTTACAGAAAAATCCTACACCCGTGCAGACTGGCAAGGAGGATATCAATCTCTCACCCAAGAGTTTGATTATTGGATTGATGATATAGAAGGGCAAATTCCCAGAGAATTACAAGGTACGCTGTTTAGAAATGGCCCCGGTTTGCTGGATGTGAATGGGCAACCTCTTCATCACCCCTTTGATGGGGATGGGATGATTAGCAAAATTACCTTTACCAATGGTCAAGCCCATTTTCGCAACCGCTTTGTCCGCACAACTGGCTATTTGGCAGAGCAAAAGGCGGGAAAAATTCTCTATCGCGGTACTTTTGGTACTCAAAAACCTGGCGGTTGGTTAGCTAATATCTTCGACTTCAACCTCAAAAATATCGCCAATACAAATGTTATCTATTGGGGTGGGAAACTGCTAGCGCTTTGGGAAGCGGCTGAAGCATATCGTCTCGATCCTTATACTCTTGAAACGCTAGGAAATGAATATTTTAATGGTGCTTTGTCAGCAGGTGAAGCTTTCGCTGCACATCCCCGCGTGGAAAATAATTGTGAGCAAGATGGGGGCGCACCTTGCCTAGTCAACTTTTCGATTAAGCCGGGATTATCTACCACAATTACTATTTTTGAGCTAAACCCAGCAGGTGAAATTGTCAGACAGCACGCTCATAGTGTTCCAGGTTTCTGTTTTATTCACGATTTTCTTATTACTCCCAATTACTGCATCTTCTTTCAAAATCCTGTCACCTTCAATCCCATACCTTTTGTCTTGGGAATACGTGCGCCGGGAGAATGTATCAAATTTCAGCCAAATCAGCCAACTCAAATTTTAATTATTCCTCGCTTCCCCAAAGAAGGGCAACTCGATATAAAGTTTCTGGAAACTCAGTCTGGTTTTGTCTTCCACCACATTAATGCTTTTGAGGTAGGAGACGAAGTTTTGATTGACTCCATTTGTTACCAAAATTTCCCCGAAGTGGAACCCGAAAGCGATTTTCGACAAGTTGATTTTGAGGCGCTTTCACCTGGGCAACTTTGGCGATTTTATTTGAATCTAAAGGATGGGACAGTGCGGCGAGAATTGATTGAGAGCCGATGTTGTGAATTTCCCACTATACATCCGGCGAATGTGGGACGCTCTTATCGATATCTATATATAGGTGCGGCTCATGCAGAAACTGGTAATGCTCCCTTACAAGCATTGTTGAAAATTGATTTAGAATCTGGAGAAAGGCAACTTTGGAGTGCTGCACCCCGTGGTTTTGTCGGTGAACCGATTTTTGTCCCGCGCCCAGATTCCGAAAAGGAAGATGATGGTTGGATATTAGCTTTGGTTTATGATGCTACCAATCACCGCTCAGATTTGGTAATTTTGGATGCTAGTGATTTCTCTAAAGGAACGATCGCTCGCCTACATCTCAAGCATCATATCCCTTATGGTTTGCATGGAACCTTTACTTCTGAGGTTTTTGGGGAAATTTGATCGCCTATTTGGGTGAAACCATTTTTTCGCTGGCAATAATATGCAAATCGATGTTTTTGAGCAAGCAGACTAATTTTTGTGTCAAAGATCCTTTGAGGAGCATTTGCCAGCGCGATCGCTAACTCTCTCCGATTACAATTTGGGTAATCCGATATTCGTCGGCGACTTGGGCGATCGCATTAGCTATATTACTGTTGGTAACACGCAGAAAAGTACCTTCAAATTCTTTATAAAGTTTCTCACAAGTGTGGATATGCAAGCTTTCCTCCTTAGTAAGAAAGCGTTCCGGATCGGCAAGAAACAAGGTATAAAGCGGCGCATTCATGTAGTTAGCCAACCTCGCACCCCGGCGTAACAGCTGCACTGAGTTGGGATAGGTAGATACACACACCAAAACCCACTCGTGAATATTACAAAATTGCCCGTTGGGGGTGGAGGCGTTCGCAAAGCGTGCGCGAAGCGCAATCGCATTTTCTTCCACGTTATCTGCCACTTCGCGCAAAGCCAACTCCCGCAAAGCAATCAGGTTACGGCGTTGGAAAAAATTATTGAGGGATTGTTGGATTTTTGGCTGTGCGTAAATCTTGCCTTCTAATAACCGTTCTTGTAGTGTTTCTGGTGTAACATCCACTACTACTATCTCATATGCTTCATCCATAATCCTGTCAGGAACGCGTTCCCGGACGACTACACCTGTAATTCTGGCTACTAAATCATTGAGACTTTCTAAATGTTGGACATTCATTGTGGAGTAGACACCAATCCCGGCTGCCAAAACTATTTCTACATCTTCGTAGCGTTTTTCGCGTGGAGAACCAGGGACATTAGTATGGGCAAGTTCATCGATTAAGACTAATTGCGGCGATCGCTTTAAAATAGCATCTGTATCCATATCCGTCAGCGTCAACTCACCGCGAGGATATTGCTTACGGGGTATAATCTCCAGTCCCTCTGCCTTTTGGGCTGTCTCCTTGCGTCCGTGGGTTTCCAAAAGCCCAATGACAAATAACAAATAACAAATGACAAATGCCCATTTACTGATTTTACGGACGATTAATATCTTGAAAGTCAAGAGCATAATTCAATCGGAAAACATTCACTCCCGGTTCGCCAAAAATCCATAAAAATCTGCCATCAGTATACCTATTAATTAAACGTAGGATCTCGTCTTCTTTTACTCCTCGCGCATTAGCAACCCGTGTCAATTGCTGCCGTGCTGCTCTCAATGAAATATGCGGGTCTAAACCGGAACCAGAAGTATAAATTATATCAGCGATCGGTTGAAGATTTTCGTCTCGCAATTTATCTGCCTCTTCTAGAATCCGCTTTAGTAGTTCTGGATTGCTGGCAGCGAGATTGCTAGCTCCAGATATGCCGGTTGGCTTGGCTTTTTTTCCTTGACTATATCTAACAGTACTAGGACGAGAATGGAAATATCGCTCAGATGTGAATACCTGACCAATCAAAGCCGAACCAATTGGTTCATCATTTTGACCCAGCTTGATGCTGCCGTTAGCTTGATAAGGGAAAAAAACTTGACCCACTACAAGGATTATCAGCGGATAGATGATTGCAGTCAACAACCAAAGCATTAGAGTTATAAAAATTGCTCTGATAGTTTCTCGAATAATAGCCATAAAAAGTTTTCCAATTGCGCCTATAATTTAATTTTTAATTTTTAATTTTTAATTCTTTTGCCCACCTAGCAGGATCTTATAAGATGCTGTTAGCAACAGCATAAACAACTGGGGCATTTACCACATTCAAGCACAGCAAGATAAAAATAGCGAGTGGTAGATGTTGTTTATGCCATTGCGACTAAACAAAGGATATCGCCAAAGCAGTGCTGAGTGAAAACGATGTTTATTCATATTCTTCTTGTCCCTCCTGTCAACAGGTAAAAGTAAAAATGTTTATTATTTTACTTTGGTCAAGATGCGCTCGTTTCCCAGCGTCTCTACTTTTGCTATCCTTAAGCCAAGCCCACAAGTGTAATTAGTACATCGATCAGCTTAATTGCAATAAACGGCGCAATCACCCCACCTAAGCCGTAAATTAAGATATTGCGTTGGAGTAACTGATTAGCTGTCAGTGGTCTAAACTTCACACCCTTTAATGCTAAGGGAATCAAAGCAGGAATAATCAAAGCATTATAAATCAGCGCTGAGAGTACAGCAGATTTAGGGCTAGTCAAATTCATAATATTCAGGCTTTGCAGATTAGCAGCGACAAATATCACTGGGATAATTGCAAAGTATTTAGCAATATCATTAGCGATAGAAAATGTCGTCAATGCCCCGCGAGTAATCAACAATTGTTTACCAATACCAATGATATCGAGTAGCTTTGTGGGATCGGAGTCCAAATCGACCATATTGGCGGCTTCTTTTGCAGCTTGCGTTCCTGTATTCATCGCCACGCCGACGTTAGCTTGGGCTAATGCTGGAGCATCGTTAGTTCCATCTCCCGTCATAGCGACCAGTTTACCTGCTGCTTGTTCCTGTTTAATGATACTGATTTTGTCTTCTGGTGTGGCTTCGGCAATGAAGTCATCAACCCCAGCTTCTTTGGCAATGACAGAAGCGGTAATTCGGTTGTCTCCAGTTAGCATGATGGTACGCACTCCCATCCTTCGCAGTTGCTCAAAGCGATCGCGGATACCAGGTTTAACTATATCTTTGAGATAAATAATTCCATAGATTTCGTTATCTAGGCTAACTGCTAGGGGTGTACCTCCCAAGCGGGAAACTCGTTCATAGGCAGCATCTAATTCTGGCGTATCGCGTCCGTTGCGGGAGCGGATAAATCCTTTAATAGCTTCTACTGCTCCCTTTCTGACCTCATATCCACCAGGCAAGTTTGTGCCACTCATCCGGGTTTTGGCCGAAAAACTCACTCCTTCTGCTTGAGTGGAGTCAAAATCAAACCGTGCGCCCAACTTTTCTGCCAGTCGGACAATGGATTTACCTTCTGGTGTATTGTCAAAGACACTAGCTGCCCAAGCAACATTAGCAATTTCCGACATTGAATGACCGTTGAGGGGAATAAACTCTTCTGCCAGACGGTTGCCGAGAGTAATTGTACCTGTTTTGTCAAGAAGTAAAGTATTAATATCACCACAAGCTTCGACTGCTCGTCCTGATGTGGCAATAACGTTAAATTGGGCAACTCGATCCATACCAGCAATACCGATGGTACTTAGTAAGCCGCCAATGGTGGTAGGAATTAACGCTACTAATAGGGCAATTAAAATTGGGACGCTAACTGGACTGTTGACATAGTAAGCAAGTGCAGGCAAAGTGACTACCACTAACAAAAACACTAAGCTCAGAACTGCCAACAATACCGTAATGGCAATTTCATTGGGTGTTTTGCTGCGTTCTGCCCCTTCTACCAAGGTAATCATCCGGTCAATAAAGCCTTTACCTGGGTCAGTCGTGATACGGATAATTAGTTCATCTGAGATAATCCGCGTCCCACCAGTGACGGAACTAGCAACGTCGGAGCCTGATTCTTTTAATACTGGTGCAGATTCCCCTGTAATTGCCGATTCATCCACTGAGGCAACACCCATGATTACTTCACCATCGGCGGGGATGATATCGCCAGCAACGACGTAGATGGTATCGCCCTGTTTGAGGCTGGTGGATGAAACTTCACTAATTGTGCCATCGGCAGCAAGTTTTTTAGCGATCGCCTCTAACTTTGTTAACCGCAAGGCATCAGCTTGGGCTTTACCCCGTCCTTCTGCCACTGCTTCGGCAAAATTGGCAAACCAAACTGTAAAGAATAAAATCCCCGATAACAAGGCGTTGAAACCTTGTGGGTTCTTTTGAAGAGCTGGGCCAAATAGGTTGGGATCGATCGTTAGCAATAGGATGATAATTGTTCCTACCCAAACCACAAAGATTACCGGATTTTTGATTGCATACTTAGGGTTGAGCTTGACAAAAGCATCTCTAATTGCTCTTAAGTACAGCCACTTATTATTTGCCCTAGTCTTTTTACGTTTTTGGCGGCGATCGCCAGAACGAGAACTTGGGCGTCTAGCTTTGAAGTTAGTTGCCACTTGATTCATAAATAAAGTTAGCAGTGAGAAGTTAGGAGTTAGGAGTTATAGGAACTTCTAATAAAAAAATATCCAACCTGTAGGATGCGTTAGTAACGCATCCTACGAAACCGGATAATTTATAAGATAATGGCAGGGGCCAGGAGGAAATAAGTATGAATGAAAACTTTAGTTCTGAGTAATTACCCAGTTAAAAATAAGATACTGGTACAAGACGCGTAGTGCAAGATATAGCTGAGTAATGTTAGCGGTAGCGGGGTGTTGATCCCGTGCTGAGTAAACCTAGTAGTTCGTTCTCGTGAACTTGGCGGGGTAAAGGGGAAAGGTTTTAAATCTCTTACCCTTTCCCTTTTACCCCTTACCCAGCCCTCACAAGCACACTTTTGAGTTGGCAGACTACTAGTTGCTTCAAGGCTTTGAGCAATCAACACTGTCCTAACATATCTGACTACAGCTATATAACCTTTCTTGCTTGAATCTCACACTTTTAAGTCTGGGTTACTACTTTCTCCTGCCTCCTGAATTATTATTTGATATTTTCTCAATTTCAAACTTATAACTCATAACTTTTCTAACTGCCAGATGCTAGTTTTAAACCCTCAGCTATGGGGCCTAAAGCCAGAACGGGAAAGAAAGTTAATACTCCCAAAACCAGTGTTACTCCAGCCGTGATCCCAGTAAATACCAGAGAATCAGTTCTCAGAGTAGCAGGGGTTTCTTGTACTGGTTGTTTGCGAGACATCCCATCAGCTAGCAGCAGGATGGCAATCATCGGAATGTAGCGTCCTCCAATTAGGCTAACTAAAGTACTCAAGTTCCACCACAGGGTGTTATCCCCCAAGCCCTCTAAGCCCGAACCATTATTTGCTGCTGCCGAGGCATATTCATAAACTACTTGAGAAATACCGTGATAGCCAGCGTTGCTAATTCCAGATAGGGAGATGGGATAAGCCAAAGCGATCGCACTGGGGATCAAAACTAAAATTGGGTGAATCAACAGCACTACACTAGCGAGAACGATTTCCCGTTTTTCAATTTTGCGTCCTAAAAACTCTGGGGTACGTCCTGCCATTAGTCCAGTAAGGAAGACTGTGAGAATTAAGTAAATAAATAAGTAAGCTGTTCCAGTTCCTTGACCACCCCAGATAACCTGGATAAACAAGTTGAAGAGAGTCGAAAATATTCCTTGCGGCATCAAAGAATCGTGCATCCCATTCACAGCACCAGACATAGTAGCAGTAGTCATCACTGCCCAAAATGCTGTTTGTGCCCAACCAAATCGAACTTCTTTGCCCTCTAAATTGGGCTGTTCTAATCCAAAGGCGGTATTAACCAGGGGATTACCTTGCAGTTCTCCCACGGCTGTCACTCCCACCAGAACGACAAAAATCACAAATACCATCCAAAAAAGTAGCCAAGCTTGTTTGATGTTATTGGCAAATATACCGTAGGTGTAAATCAAGGCTGCTGGTATAGAAATCATGGCGAGCATTTCTATCAAGTTAGAAGCGCCATTGGGATTTTCAAAGGGATGTGCTGAGTTTACGCCAAAAAAGCCACCGCCGTTCTCGCCCAAAAGTTTGATCATTTCAAATGATGCCACCGGGCCTCTAGCCAGATATTGCGTCCCGCCTTCTAAGGTTTGCACCTCCATAGTCCCAGCTAAAGTTTGTGGTACACCTGTTACCAGCAAAGCGATCGCGCCAATAATTGAAATCGGCAGCAATATTCGCGTAATTCCACGGACGAGATCGACGTAAAAGTTTCCCAGTCTTCTACCCGTCAACCCGCGAATAAAGGCAATTCCCACAGCTAAACCTGTGGCTGCGGAGGTGAACATCAAAAAGCCTAAAGCCGCTACCTGACTAAAATAACTTAAGGTTGTCTCACCTGCATAGTGCTGTTGGTCAGTATTGGTTACAAATGAAATTGTTGTATGCAGCAATACATCCCAAGTAGGCGCACCGAAACCGTTTGGATTCCAGGGTAAAAGTCTCTGAAAATAGATCAGAAAATACACTGAAATTGCCATGAACGTGTTGCAACAAAGTACAGCCCGGATATACTCCCAACCCGTCATGTCATCTTTTCTCCGAACACCTGCAAGTACGAACATACTTCGCTCTATGGGGTTCATTAAAAAATCAAGCAGTGTTCTTTCTCCCAAAAAGACACGCGCTATGTATTTTCCGAATAATGGAGTGATTGCTATGACAATACACAGCGTTAAGCCAATTTGCAAAAAACCTTGTCCCATATATTTCACGCTAAATTAAATTTCAGTGGTAGCAAGCCAATTCTTAGAAATAATAGATTAACTGTAGGAGTATTTGATTTCAAGGGATTTCCTTAGACAGTACTGAGTACAAAAAGCAATAATCGCACTCAGCATCAAATTAGTTCCGAGTAGTAAATGCCTCGGCTGAGAGTAGAAAAATTCGTAAGTACTAATTCTTACTTATTACTTTTTTCTCTATACAGGCTAAACGTGCCGCTACCGCTAACATAACTCCTGAATATTTTCTGTTATGACTATTTTCCGGATACTTATTAAACTTTTCGTTAAGAATATTTAATTTTGACTGTTAATTTATCTATCTTACTACTTAGGACTATTTGTTTATACAATAGATTTTCCAAGTTTGCTACTTCAAAGAATATAAATATCATAAAGTATTTTCTTAATGGGATTAGGGATTGGGAAGATAGTGCTAGAGACTGCACTTCTTGTGGGAATTACCCAGTTTCTAGTCTCCAGTTCTCCTTTGCTGCATTTGGAAAATCGGAATTTTCGGGTTATATCATGTTCGCATAATTAGTTATGATTTCCACAGTCATTGCACCCCACACGCCAGATGCTCCACTTGGGGAGACCCCAAGACCGCACTGGCTCCCCTTAATCCCCTCCCCGCTCTTCGGGAGGGGAGACGAAGCGTAGCTTTGGCGGGGTGGGGTTCTTCGGATTTAATAAGTAATCAAGCGAACATGATATTAATTCTTAAATTGGCATTTGCAGATATAGATTGTTGTTAACTCATAATTGATGAATTAAATCGTTATACAGATTGTATAATCATGATTTTTTAGTAAATCATAAATGACGGTATTAAGTCGGTTATTGACTATCAAAGAAGCTATAAATAAGCGACTAAAAACGTATGGGCTAATAGCGATCGGATGGCAAAAGCAATTAAGAAAATGCTGAAATTCTCTACATTGCCCCTGGTAAAGTGCGGGTTCATGTCCATGCTATTTTACAGAAATTAGAAGTACGCGATCGCACTCAAGCCGCAGTCTTAGCTATCCACAAAGGATTGGTAGCACCAGAATTATTGATTAATTAGATTTATCGGGAAAGAAAATCTTTCAAGATTTTGAAAATTGTGATGAGATATCAGGCTGCTGCTCTATAGGAATTTCGATCGCAAACTCTGCTCCTTTGCCCACAGATGAGTTACAGCTTATATTTCCTCGGTGTTTTTGGACGATAATTTGATAACTAATAGATAATCCTAACCCACTACCTTTACCTACAGGTTTCGTGGTAAAAAATGGGTCAAATAAACGCGATCGCAACGACTCTTCAATACCAAGGCCATTATCAGCGATCGTAATTTTGACTAGATTCAAGTTTGTCACCTCTGTATGAATCCGAATTTGGGGAGTAGGTTTTAGAGAATAAGGAGTGGAAGATTGATTCCCCACCCCCCAGTCACCACTCCCCACTCTCTCCTCTATTGCATCAATAGCATTATTCAACAAATGCATAAATACTTGATTTAGTTCACTTGCATAACAAGTGACTAGGGGCAAGTTACCATAATCTTTCACTACAACAATTGCCGGACGATCGACTCCTTCTCTGAGCCGATGTTGTAACATCACTAAAGTATTTTCGATGTCTTCATGGATATTTACCCGTTTCATCTCTGCTTCATCATGCCGAGAAAAATGTTGTAGCGCCAGTACAATTTCCCGAATGCGATCGGAGCCTCTATACATTGCACCTATCAAATTTTGTAGATCCTTAATGATAAAATTCAAGTCTACATCTTTGGATATTTGCTGAACTTTTGGTGTGGGTTTGGGATATTCTTGCTGATAGACCTCAATCATCTTCACTAGGTCTTCCACATATTGGCTAGCATATTGGAGATTTCCATAAATAAAACTGATCGGGTTATTAATCTCATGAGCCAGTCCAGCTACTAACTGTCCCAGCGCCACCATCTTTTCGTTCTGAATTTGTTGAACTTGAGAGGCTTTCAAGTTGTCAAGAGCCTGTTGGAGTAAAAAGTTTTTTTCTTGCAGTTTTACTTGGAGCAAACGTAAATTAATTTGATTTTCAATTCGCAAGACCACTTCTGCACCATGAAAAGGTTTTGCAATATAATCTACACCACCAACATCAAATGCCTTTACCTTATCGACAACATCATCCAGAGCGCTAATAAAAATTACTGGGACTTCGCTAGTTTTATCGTCAGCTTTTAATTGTTGACAAACTTGGTAGCCATCCATACCTGGCATATTAATATCCAGCAAAATCACATCGGGCAAAACCATTTGACATGCAGTCAGTGCCATTTTACCGTTTAAGGCTTTGCGAACTTCAAAACCTTGTGCAGTCAACATCGCCGATAAAAGCCGCAAATTATCTGGAGTATCATCGACCACCAAAATATTTCTTTTTTGATGGTTATTTTGATTAAAATGCATTATTGATCAAAAGTTATGCGTATAATTATTGAGGATAGTAAACCCTTCTTTGAAATAACCTTAAAATTTGTTGACCGATTTCAGCGAAATACTTATATTTATAGTCTAACTCTCATGTGGCTGGAGAGTTTTGCAGATTATTGAAGCTATTGGTCATTTATCACCTTTGGCAACCGGATAAACTGCTGTAAGGATTATAGTAGATAGTATTCACAGATATCTAGCCAAAGAGCAACAATGAAATTTTTCCCCGGTGCTACTTGATAGCTACCATTGAGGTGCTGAAGTGAGCAATTTAAGAGCCAGTTCTTGTTCTATGGGTTTAGAAAATAAATATCCTTGAGCAAAATTACAGTTTAAACTTCTCAATTGGGCTAACTGTTCTTGTGTTTCGACACCTTCAGCGATCGCACTCATCCCCATTGAGTTGGCAATGCCAATCATTGCTGGTACTAACCCCATATTCTCTTTATTTTCCTGCATCCGTTTGACAAAGGATTTGTCAATTTTGAGTGCATTTAAAGGAAAGCTGTGCAGGTAACTTAAAGAGGAATATCCTGTACCAAAGTCATCCATAATCAACTTAATTTTTCGCTGCTTTAGTTGTTCAAGAATTATTTTGATCGCATCGGTATTTTCCATAATTACACTTTCGGTAATTTCTAATTCTAAATATGCCGGATTTATTTTATTTTCATAAATTATTCGGTCAATTTGCTCTACTAAATTCGGCTGCAAAAATAACCTTGCACTCAAATTGACACTCATAGTTAGAGGTTCTGGTGTAACTGGATAATGTTGCCAGATGCTTAATTGATGACAAGCTGACTGTAATACCCAAATATTGATGGCATTAATTAAACCTGTTTCTTCGGCCACAGGAATAAATTCTATGGGAGAAACCAAACCACGAATTGGATGTTGCCAGCGCACCAAAGCTTCAAATCCAGAAATTCTGCCTGTAACCAGGGAAATAATTGGCTGATAGTAAACGAGGAATTCTCGCCTTTCAACAGCCCTCCGCAGGTCATTTTCTAACTCTAAAAGCTGAATAGCTTCCTGATGCATCGCTGGGTTAAAAACGTGGTACTTAGCCCTTCCTTGAGCTTTAGCCCGATACATTGCCGTATCAGCATCTCGCAGCAAATACTCTGGGCGATCGTAATCTTTATTGCCCCAACTAATACCAATACTGGCATTCATAAATACTTCATATCTGGACAGTTGAAAAGCCAGCGATAACTGTTGCAAAATCCTTTCTGCAACTTGGATTGCTATATTGATATCTGTGATATTTTCTAAGAGAATTCCAAATTCGTCACCGCCCAATCGTGCTAAAGTATCAACAGGGATCAGACATGCTTGTAAGCGTTGAGCAATAGCTATCAGCAATTCATCTCCCACCGGATGACCAAGGGAATCATTAACAACTTTGAAGCGATCACAGTCCAAAAAAAGTACTGCAAACTGATAATCAGATTCTTGTTTCGCCCGATTTAGAGCATTTTCTAGTCGCCTAATAAACAAAACTCGGTTTGATAATCCAGTCAAGGAGTCATGCAGTGCTATATCTAGCAGTTGACTTTGCAATTTCTGGCGGGAATGGATTTCTTGCTGGAGTTTTTGGAGAGTTTTTTCTAGCTCTCCAGTCCGCTGTTTTACCCGATGTTCTAGTTCAACATTTAGTTTCAATATTTCTAATCGCGCCGATCTCAATGCCAGTTGATTTTGGACACGCACTAAAACTTCTTGAAACTCAAAAGGTTTGGTGATGTAGTCTACACCACCCGCTTTAAAAGCTTTAACTTTGTCAAAAACATCATCTAAAGCGCTAATGAAAATTATTGGGATATCGGCTGTTAACTCCCAAGCTTTAAAGGTCTGGCAAATTTCATAACCATCTACTTCTGGCATCATGATATCGAGTAGAATCAAATCAGGTAATAATGTTTGAGTTGCTGTCAGTGCCATTTGCCAGTTCAAAGCTTTACGAACGTTATACCCTTCCCTTGTCAATATGGAGGATAAAACCCGGAGATTATCCGCCATATCATCAATGATCAAAATATCTTTTTTCTTAGGGTCTAAATGCTCGTAATTCATTCTAAGTTTGTTGTAGTCAATTCCATGATTTTCTCAAACTGGTAGTTATTTGCTAAATCCCTGAGAACTTGGAAAACTTGAGCATTATCTGATGGAATTTGCTTGAGTAACTCTAAAATCAGTTCATCGCTACAGCTAGCTGCGGCATAATGAATCTGTTGGAGCCACTCAGGTGGCATTTGTGATAAATGGCCCAGGAGTTCGGCAACACTTACAAAAATCTGTGTAGCTTGATCGACAACTACTGTGTTTGTAGTTTCTACTTGATTGGTATATTTTAAACCCAGATGTTTGCTCAGTTTTTCCAATAATACTTCCTGTTTGAATGGCTTGCGAATAAAATCATCACAGCCAATGGACAAAATTTTCTGGCGTTCTTCCTCAAAAGCGCTAGCAGTTAGGGCAATAATGATTGTATTTGTATTGGAGCGATCCGGCATTGTTTCAGAGAAGTCGTAAGGGGGAGCCAAACCTGTTGGCAGCCGCGATCGCAAAGTGGACGCACTAGAAGTATCATTTTCTATGACACCAGTTGTTTCTGGTGTGGAAGACTCTTTGCGTACAACTTTCAGAACCTCACCCTCGACTGAATCGGTTAACTCCTCTGCAAGGTACTGGCTCCCCGATGACACCAGTTGTTTCAATTTTGGGAACCTCCGCGACTTATTGGCTCCCCCATGCCCGATTTCTCTAGCTTTAATAATTCTTGTAGCTTCGTAACCATCCATGACTGGCATTCGCATATCCATAAAAATCAAGTGTGGTTGCCAAGATTGCCAACTAGCGATCGCTTCACTACCATCTGTAGCTTCATTAACTTCAAAGCCTAAAGATGTGAGAATTTTAACTAGCAAGATACGGCTTTCTTTGGAATCGTCAACTACTAGAATGCGGTATACCTTTTCACTGGGTGCTAAAGCTCTAATTTGTGATTTAATTTGGTTTATCGGCATTTCTCTAGGGCAAGTTAGAGCAATCTGAACATCAAAGGCAAATGTACTACCGACACCAGGCATCGTACTGACAGTAATATCACCTCCCATAAGTTGCACATATTTACGGCTAATCGCTAAACCCAATCCCGTCCCTTGTTGGAATTTTCTGCCGATTTCGGTTTGTTCAAAAGCCTCAAACAGCAAGTCAAGTTCTTGTGGAGCAATACCACAGCCAGTATCTTGTACCTCGAAGAACAGAAGAGAGGGATAAGAAAGATTTTGCTCCCCCTGCTCCCCTGCTACCCTTGCTCCCCTGCTCCCCTGCTCCCCTGCTCCCCTGCTCCTCTGCTCCCCTGCTCCTCTGCTCCCCTGCTCCCCTGCTCCCCTACCCCCCTGCTCCCCTGCCCCCAGTCTCACCCGTAGCGTCACTCTCCCTTTATCGGTAAATTTGATAGCATTTCCCAAGAGGTTGAGCAATACTTGACACAATTTATTTTCGTCCGTTTCTATGTATTTAGGAATATCTGGCGCATATTCAAACACTAATTCTAAATTTTTAGATACAGCACGCAAGTGCAACATCTCTTCTAAGTTCTTCAACAAATGAATTAAGTCAAAGCTGTTGCAATTTAAGGTGATTTTGCCAGCTTCGATTTTAGACATTTCGAGAATATCGTTAATTAATTTGAGTAGATGTTCGCCAGCACGATTAATTATTGCCAAGTTTTCCTGATGTTCGCTAGATAGCGAATAATCTCGACTCATGACTTGGGTGAAACCAAGAATGGCATTGAGTGGAGTACGCAGTTCGTGACTCATGTTAGCCAGGAATTCGCTTTTGGCCAGGTTGGCGGCAGTACTTCGCGCCGCTTCCCGAACAGCTGCTTGTTGTTCTTGTGCAGCGATTTTTTGCGATTGAATCAGTTCTTCTTGGGTGGTTTGCAGTTGCTCGATAACTTGCTGAAACTCTTCGGTACGTTTTTTTACTTGAGCTTCTAAGGTGCGATTGTATTCTGCTAATAACTTTTCTGTTTGTTTGCGTTGAGTGATATCAAAAAATGTGGCGATCGCAAAAGCCACATTCCCTGATTCATCATAAATTGGCTTTCCTAAAACCTCAATGCGAGTAATCTTGCCACAACGGCGAATTTCCATATCATCAACCCTGATGCTTTCCCCAAGCAATGCTCTCAAAATCGGCAAGCGATCGCTGGGGTAAAGTTGATTTGTCCCGGCAAGGTAAGCTTGATATATCTCTGATAATTCTGCGACTTTAACTTCTGCGTAGACGCCTAGCGGCTTGTCGTTAGACATCGCTCCTTGACCGAGAATTTGCTGCCCAATCTGATTTGTATAATAAGGTTTACCTTCAGCATCGATGATAAAGATACCGACCGGTATGGCTTCTAAAAATTGAGTTAGCTGACTCTGATTATGAAATAGCGCCTCATTTAAAACTTGCATCTCGGCATTCTTTGCTTCTAAAGCACTAAAGGATGCTTGTAGTTGCTTTGCCATAGTTTCAAATGATTTGGCGAGTTCCCCCAGTTCATCGGAACGCTGAATATCTGGTGTTTCCTCCCATTCACCTTGAGCAATTTTCTTCGCTGATCTGTTTAATTGTAAAATCGGCTTAATTACCCAACGAGCAGTCAAAATCCCAATTCTTGTAGCCACTAAAAAAGCAACTATGCACAGCAAAATCGTGATGCGGGTGTTGGCATTAATTTGCTCCATAAATTCGCCTTCGGGAATCACCGCCACAATTAGCCAATCTAAACCCAGTTCGTCCTTCCAACTTTTTACCTGTACAAAATAACGCATTCCATCGGCGGTAAAACTTAGCTGTTGCTTCCCCACAACAAACTTAAGATTGCCAAAGCGTTCGATTAAAGACTGTGTTGTGAGTTTAATTAAAGGATTTTGACTATCTAATGCTGATAGACGTTTTCCTTTACCATTAACGATCGTATATGGTGGCTCGCTAGTAGAAGAAGCTACTATATACCCAGAACGCTCTAAAATAAAAGTTTTACTCGACTCTTTGATTTTTAACTTAGCTAAAAACTTGCCGATTTGTGATAAGAGCAAATCAACACTAATCACCCCAACAAATTTGCGATTTTTATCGTAAACAGGATAGCTGGAAGATATGGATAAAATTTCTGGTTTATCTTCCCATTGATAAATTTGACTCCAAACTCGTTTGCTTCTCTTAACTGGATCTGTATACCAAGCTTCTAGGCGAGGATCGTAATTTTTGACTTGCTGTAAATGGCGGCGATTTCCCTGCTTGTCTGTAGGATAAACATAAAGTTTGCCTATACCATGCTTGGCGCTAACTTCATTAATTAACAGCTGGCCATTATCTAGACGCTCAACACCGATAAATTCACCTTTGGTATTGGCAAAGCTGTTGTAGCCAACATTGAAAACCTGCATTTGTTTCCAAAAGTAATTGCCAGTGGTTTGAAAGTCCGAAAGGTTGAGCAAACCTAGCTCAATTGCATCTAAGTTGATTTGATTAATTTGCTTCGGGGTTGTTAAATAGCTATCAAGATGCTGTTCAATGCGATCGCAGATTTCATTTTCTAATTGAGTAGCAAGCTCCCTTACCGCTTTTTGCCCGTTTTGATACGAAAGATAGCCCACAAGTCCTACCGCACCACAAATTTGCAAGATAAAGGGCACAATCAGAACATATCTCAGGGGCATCTTGGCATAAACTTTGCCAACTAAGCGATTAAATGATTTGACGGGCTGAAGTTTGGATAACATTGTAGTTTTTTTCTTCCCCAGCATCTACTAGGTGCATTTTGCAGTGCTAGCTACATTTTATATAAGTAGAATTACGGCAGACATCGCTCTTTATGAAAATTTTATATTATTAGTATAAAATTTTACGAAATACCTATAATTGTTTGACTGGCTGACTTCCTCCAACGCCTAATTTTCAAACTTTGTACAGGAGTAGTCCACTATATAAATCGTCAACGTGGGTACGCGATCGCACCTGAATTTGCTCAGTTTTATCTGGCGATATTTCCACAAATTTTCTCAGATGAACTGAAATTTAACCAATAAGCTCCAGTATGCCATTCTAAAATTCAGGTTGCCATTAGCACCCAATTTTAAATTTAATTTTTAATTGCTGACGTGTTGATTTTCTGTCCTGGAAACCCCTGGACTTATAAAAGGACTTATATTTAACTACAGCAATTTTAGAATTGTTATGCAAATACACAGCATAAATAAAAAAAATCTAAAAAAATTTACTTTGTATTGTTTATTTTGACGAAGCGTTAACTTTGTTGTACATTTATGTCAACTCTATGGCCGATTTGTAAAATTTTTCCCGCTGACGACGAAGGCAATTGAGTATTTATACTCAATCTGTAAAAGTGATTAAAAGGCGATGAAGCAACCCAATTTGGCAGAGTTGCTTGTCGCTGGGTTGTAAAGATTTTCTGAAAGTTTGGGTAAGCTTCCCCTAAGTAAGAATTGCGTGTTGGGACTATACAACGCTGACATGGGTTAACCCCAAAAAAGTCTACATCTCCCACTCGAAAAGAGACTAAATCACCTTGTTCGCTAAATAGCCGATCTTCCCAAAATGCTGGTACACCACCAATCTCGATGTTGGCACGCATCCGACGGCGCATTTCATCTACACTTAAACCAGGAAACCAAGAAGCTACCTCTGCCAATGTGGCTGTACTAATTACCGTTGGTCCAAGTGAGTGTGTATCGTCAGGAAAACCCATCAAAGAGTTTTGTCCCAATGTAACAGCAAACTCAAAATAATCACTCAAAGCTGCTTCTAATGCTTGCCGTTCCTCATCCAGATGAAAAATTTGTTGTAAGTTGCGATCGGGGATTTGCAACGAGATAGTTCTATTTAAGAGTGCAAATTGTGCCCTTAGTAAATGAATTTTAGCATGACGCTTGCCATTGACAAATCTACCTTGTTCGTCAAAAATAGCAAACTCGCGATCATACTGTAGTGCGCCACTGGCAAGAACTCTAGCGTTCTCAACTTCAACACCATCCAGTGATTTAACTGGATACAGTAAAATCTTAGCTAGGTAAGGCTTCATAGCAATATTTGGATTTGAGATTTGGCAAAAAGTCGCAGTATCTTGCAAAGAGCGAACTGAACTTTTCAAGACGGATTTTGGATTTTAGATTGGTGATTCAGTAGACTTCTTGGCATTTGTCGGGGTAAAGGGGAAGGTGGGGTCCCCTCTGGGGATAAGGGGCAGGGGAAAAGGGTAAAAAAACTCAAAATCCTTTCCCTTTAACATGCACCCTTTTCCCTAAGAGTGCAAAAATATATTTTTGCAAGAGGTCTAGTAGTCCCCAATCTAAAATCTAAAATTCTTTTGTTCATGAGCTATTTGAGCAATATTGTTTGTTAATTATGGATATACTGGCGATTTATCGATTCCGCCAACATGATTTAAAGGCCAGAAACGAACTACAGCACGTCCAATAATATTCTGGCGGGGGACAACACCCCAGCAGCGGCTGTCATAACTACTGTTACGATTATCACCCAGTACTAAATATGAATCAGCTGGTATAGTCTGGGGTTTGGCCAAAAAAGGTGGCTGTGGCCCTGATTGGCAAACATCAATAACCGTAGTCTGCCCAGAACCGAGGTAATTGGCTTCTGGGAGAGGTTTGTTGTTGATATAGACTTTGCCATCCTTAAGTTGTATTTTTTCTCCAGGTAAGGCAATTATACGTTTAATAAAAGCATCTTGATATTGTTCTTTTTGCAGCTCTTTCGTCGGTGAAAATACTACTATGTCTCCCCGCTGCGGGTCAGCAAATTTATACTTCAACTTATCGACAATAATTTTGTCTGCCTCCCACTGGTTTGGCGTACCATGTAGAGTCGGTTCCATTGAACCAGAAGGAATCCAGCGTGCTTCAGCAACAAAGGTACGAATTCCTAGAGCTAGAACAATACTCAATACAATTGTTCTACCTAGCTCTGCGATCCAAGAATTATCGGGTTGTTGACTAGAGTTGTTATCAGACACTTGATTATGCATGAAATTACTTAACTTAACGAAAGATGTAGGTAATTAACTCACCTAGTGAGGCTTTATCTGTTAATCTTAACGGGAAAATTTTAATTTCCTAGTTATGTTTGCATCTTGACTACCAATTTTAGAGGAAGGAGGGAGGAGGGAGGAGGCAGGGGGTAGAAGGTTTGAATTTAGATGAGGCTTTTATATGAGACGCTCTCTTATTCAACCCTATTTAATTCCAGTCCACCAAATCGGATATATTGTGGGGAACTTAAACTCCTGCTGCCTCTCTTGTTAAAAATAAACTTTTTTTTAAGGCGCGGCAAAAATTGGTTACTCCGATCGCGAATAAGTTTAACCTAAAAGCATGGTTCTCTGTAATACATAGCTCGCTCTCTAAACTTGGTTATCCCTATGTCATCTCCAAAAATGTTACTGATTCGCCGCGCTCGCATAATCTTACCCAATGGTGAACTGATGGTTGGGGATGTGTTGACGCGCGATCGCCAAATAGTCGAAGTTGCGCCAGAAATCTCCCAAACAGCACTAGCCACTGAAATTGACGCAGAAGGCTTAACTTTGTTGCCAGGAGTTATCGATCCGCAGGTACATTTCCGCGAACCTGGACTAGAACACAAGGAAGATTTATTCACCGCTAGTTGTGCCTGTGCTAAAGGGGGAGTCACTTCTTTTTTAGAAATGCCCAATACGCGCCCCCTAACTACGACACAACAGGCTTTAGACGACAAGCTAGAACGGGCCTCACACAAATCCTTAGTTAATTATGGCTTTTTTATTGGGGCAACAGCAGAGAATTTACCAGATTTGCTTTTAGCAAAGCCAACACCGGGAATTAAGATTTTCATGGGGTCGATGCATGGTCAGTTGTTGATTGATGGCGAAACAGCATTGGAGGGGATATTTGCCAAAGGCGATCGCTTAATTGCCGTTCATGCTGAAGACCAAGCTAGAATCAACCAACGCCGCCAAGAATTTGCCAACATTCACGATCCAGCCGTTCACTCGCAAATTCAAGATAATCAAGCGGCGTTGCTGGCAACCCAACTAGCATTAAAACTTTCTCAAAAATATCAACGTCGGTTGCATATTCTCCACATGTCAACAGCTGAAGAAGCAGATTTGCTGCGTCAGGAGAAACCGAGTTGGGTGACAGCAGAGGTGACACCACAGCATTTGTTATTAAATACTAGTGCATATAAAACAATTGGCACATTAGCACAGATGAATCCACCTTTGCGATCGCCCCACGATAACGAAGTTCTCTGGCAAGCTTTGCGCGATGGCGTGATTGATTTCATTGCGACAGATCACGCACCGCACACCTTAGAAGAAAAAGCTCAAGAATATCCCAATACTCCTTCAGGAATGCCTGGGGTAGAAACTTCCCTCGCTTTGATGTTAACTGCGGCGATGGAGGGAAAGTGTACTGTGGCTCAAGTTGTAAACTGGATGTCTAAAGCTGTAGCTGTGGCTTATGGTATTCCGAATAAGGGAGCGATCGCCCCTGGTTATGATGCCGATTTAGTGCTTGTAGATTTAAATACATACCGCCCAGTCCAGCGCGAGGAACTTTTAACCAAATGCCATTGGAGTCCTTTTGAAGGCTGGAACCTGACCGGCTGGGCTAAAACTACCATTGTCGGCGGTGAAATAGTTTATGACAAAGGCCAGGTAAATACGCAAGTGCGGGGTCAAGCTTTAACTTTCTTGTAGCAAATATTTATTTAACCTTACTAAAACCCTGAATTTACGGCAACTACATAAGATATATTCCTCCCCAACCTTCATGCCAGATTGCGCGGGTGGGATATTTTTTTACCTCACAACGTAGAAATTTGCTCTATTTCTAAGTGTTTCAAGTTAAATCTTTAATAACTACTCCATTCCCGCGATCGGATTACCTATTTAGATCGCTAAAGATGTAATAAATCATCACAAAGGCGCGATAAATTGCCGTCAAGACGAAAGATTGATTATTGTAGAGACGGCGATTCATCGCGTCTCTTGCCTTAACCGAATAGTATTGCGCGAGGCGGAGTCTGGGAACGAGACAATATCTAAAAGCTGTTTCTAAGCTGGCTTTCACGTTAAGTTGACAACCAATACTACGCATACCCCCTCTACGCAGAAGCTATAAGTAGTGTCTCGTAGAGAAGGCGCTTTGTTAAAAAAAAACTTAGGTATTCTTCCAGTCGGATAAGTCGGATAAGTCGGATAAGAGTAAACAAGCTAATGGAACCGTATTGTGATTCATCTCATGATGCTTGTCCACAAAAAAATAATCAAAGAGAATTGCTTATGTCCTTCAGAATTTTGGCTTTAGACGGTGGCGGTATTCGTGGAGTTGTTGCAGCACGAATACTTCAACAAGTAGAACAAGAAATTAGAAATCAGGGAAAAGGAGAGTTTTTACACGAATATTTTGACATGGTTGCTGGTACTTCTACTGGTTCGATATTAGCAGGAGGGATTGCTATGGGAAAGGAAAGTGATGAACTCATTAAAATGTATAAAAATAGAGGTAAAGATATATTCCCTCTGGAGATAAAAGAACGCTACAAAAACTTTCCGTCCATCATCAAATCAATTATTAATGTATTTTCTCCATCTAAATATTCTCATGATGGAATTACTAGCGTACTCAAAGATGCCTATCAATCCACAAGAATCAAGGATATCGAAAAACCCATTCTTTTGATTCTTGCTTACGATACGCTATATCGCAACACAACCTTTTTTACAAATTGTCATCCTGATTTAGGAGACAGATGGTACGATGACTGTTATTTATGGGAAATATGTACCGCCTCTGCCTCAGCGCCTACTTTTTTTCCACCATATAAATTAGAACCTGTAGATAAACAAAAATTTGGTGACTGGGAATTCCCACACATTGATGGAGGAGTTTCTGCTAACAACCCTGCTCTTGCAGCTTTGAGTCTATTGATGAGGATCGGTCAGTCTTCAGTATCTCCAACAATCAAGCAAAAATATAAACTAGATAATTTGCAATTGGAAGATATTTCTATTCTTTCTATTGGCACAGGTCAAACTGGTGAACCATATCAATATAAGCAAATCAGTAAATGGAGAGGTTTAGACTGGATCAAAAATCTTACTAACATCTTTATGGAACCTACATCTGAGATTGATAGTACGATTTGCCGACAGATCATGGGTGGATATGAGTCTAAACGTTACTTACGTCTTCAGTTTGACTTAAATGAGACATTTAAACCCAAGCCAAAAGAAACTTATAAAGATCCTCGCATTGTATTACCTCCAGAAGATCGGAAAAATAAATTTACAGGGCAAAAAGTCACTGAAGAAATAGATGATACTAATTCTGAGACTATTCAGCAGTTAATAGATACTACCTCTGCATTTATTGAGCAAGGTCTTACGTACTATACCAGAGACGATTCTGGTTCTCCGATAAAAAAGGCGATCGCGTCTTTTATTAAAGATAACTAGCGAACTGTGTCATTATTTACAATAGTCTACAATTGGTTGGGGTTTGAATACCCATCCAATTGATCCCTACGCCCTGTTCAATACTTTTTCTGGCACGTTCCATCAACTTAGATAATCAAGGGGCGATGCCCTTCGACAGGCTCAGGGTAAGACCTACGGCGGTAAACTACGCACGTAAGCTCTAGCAAGAACTGCCTTCTTTTATAAATTCTATAAATTGTATTTAATTTACTAATTAAAATTTGTTTTTCTGATAAAGTTTAGTAAAGTCAAGCTATACCTCTTCTTTGTACTACTACTATCACATCGTAATAATACCTAAGTTTTTTAATTAAAAATTAACGAGGAGAAGATATAAAAAATCTTTTAGCAACAAAATAGAATGTGTAATCCAATACATTTTTCTCAGCCCTGTTTTGTGTTGTTGCCGCAGTATTTACCGAATGTTTTCCATGAGAACTGAGGCAGAGAAAATTATATGTTTTTAGACATTTTAGCTAGCCTGCAACGGTTATTTGTTGGTTATATTCCAGCCGCTGTATTGGGTAGTTTTATCGGATATTTCATCGGGATAAATAGTATGGTTTATCAGCTATTTCGGCTGATATTTCAGATACCTCATAGTATCCCTCCTATCGCTTTGCTACCTATTGCTCTCATCGCGTTTCAAGAGAGCGACTCGGCTGCTATTGTAGTAGTTTTTCTGGGAACTCTCTGGACAATGATTATTAATACAGCAATAGGGATGCGGCATTTCAGGAGACAGAATAATAACTTTCGAGTAGCTATTTTTCATATATTTCATGCCTTGAAAGTTAGCATTTGGGTAGCCTGGTTTATCGTTATTGCCACAGAAATGTTAACAGGCCCAAGAGGACTTGGCTTTACCCTCTGGGATGCTTATAAAGCTGGCAATACTGATTACATAATCCAGGAAATATTATACATCGGTATTATTGGCTTTTTGCTGGATCAGTTACTAGATTTTGCAGCCTATATTCTCTCGCAAATGGTTTCAGATGGGAAAAAATCTTCTTAAACTTTATCTAGGCTTGCGGATTGCACCCTGCCAACGAATAGTTTGCTTGGCAGAACGTATTCCTAAAGAACGAGTTGCTACGACTTCAATATCAACGTTGACACCAGGGCGTAAAGCGTCGTCAGGAATTTTGAGCTTGCCCAAAGCTAGAGTAAAACGGTTGTAGTCACGAGTCACAAGTTCGGTGGGAATATCCCCTTCAAATTCAGTTTTGTAGCCAGAAAAACCGTGCAAGCTATCTTGGGCGCGGAATTTCACGCGAAATTGAGTATTAATAGCATCAGACTTGGCTGCCAAATCGACTATTTTTAAGTTGAGATTTTGTCCGGCATCGGCAAACTCTGCTACAGCTAACCGGGTGACATCTTTTTTGGGAATGGCATGGTTAACGGTAAATGTTGTCAAGTTAGCCTCACTTTTGCTGTTACCTTCAACCCATAATTCTTCAGAAAAAGTAATTTCTACTTGTTTGTTATCAGTTAAATTTAGTGTTACGGCTTGATTGCCAAAGCTGGTAATGGGTTGTCTTTCTTGCCAAACTATTTGAAAAGCCTCTTCTAGACGCTGTTCAAACTCAAGGTAATCATCGGCGATCGCAGAACCAGGCGCAAGTAGAGAAGCTGCGCCTATGCGTTGATTCCACTTATTCTTCGAGAGGTGGAACTGTTTGTTTATCAGTTCCGAAATTGCTAGCTGCACAGTTGGAGTATCAGCTGCCAAAGGTTCCTTGCTATTGACAATACTCAAAGTTCCTAAGCGCCCTTGGCTACCATCGCTACCATCGCTGCCATCTCGCCCATCGCTACCATCGCTACATCGATAAACCTTGTCAGTACACTTATAATCAGGGCTACCAGGAGTTCCCTCGCAGGTTTTTACTTCCCATCTCCGTCTGTGACAGTTACAGCCCTCCGTACCGTCACCGCCTCTACCACCGCGCCCGCCTTCGCCACCAGTTGCCCGAACAGAAATATTCCGTAAGTCTGCCAAATTGCTGTAATACACTGTGAGGGAACCACCATTTCCCCCATCTCCTCCCTTGCCACCATCACCGCCACTACCACCGTCTGGTGCATTTATGTCATGGCTAACGCGATTGCGTCGGGAACTACAGTCAGGTTGATAACCATGTTCACCGTCTTCCCCGTCTTCACCATCTTTACCCGACAAGTCAAGATTTACAGGTGAACCATTGACAAAAATATTTTGGTTTTCACCGCTGCTACCATCTCTACCCGATCGCCCATCGGTTCCTGCGCGTCCATCTCTGCCATAATCTCTGGCTAATTTATAGTATTTGTCAGAGACAATGGTTGGACATAAAACTGAACCAGAGGCAGGCAAAAAGCTTGTAAATAAGCAGAATGTCAACAGTAGTGGCAGCTTACTCCTAAAACCATTGTGCATCTATTTACACCTAAAACTTTAGTTGAATTATCTACTCCTGACGCTGACTTTCAACAATTTGCTCCCTCTTGTCCAGTGAGATCGTGTTTGGTTAAAGACTTATCATTAAGACCGCAGAGGGGCAGAGGGGCAGAGGAGCAGAGGGCAATTGTCCCAAAGCGATCGCTCATAAGAGTAACTAACAACTTGGGTTAAACTTGTGCATCCTAAAGCGAAGTAGTGAGTGTCCAAGTGTGACACACTTATGAAAAAGGATTAGCTTCTGTCACCACTTCTGGCAGTGGGATAAACTCTGTTTCATCTGGCACGCTAGCAAAACGAGAGTCGCGCCAATCAGCTTTAGCTTGCTCTATTCGCTCTGGTCGGCTAGAGACAAAATTCCACCATTTGTAGCGTGTACCTAACGGCTCACCGCCAATAACAACACATCGAGCATCACCTATAGCAGAAACCTCAACCCGATCGCCTGGCTCTAGAATAGCGAGACGATATTGCTCCATCGGTTGATCGTTAATCCTCAATCCCTGCGTGACACTGTATACTGCCCTTTGTGAATAATCTGTAGGGATAGTGAAGTGGGTGTTGGCAGACAACACTGCATCTAAATAGAGAATAGGTGAGAGGACTTTTACAGGTGAGGTATAGCCAAATGCTTGCCCAGCAATAAGTTTGATGATAACGCCATTCTCTTCCCAAGTGGGAAGGATTTCAGCCGGATAGTGAATGAACGCTGGCTCGGTTTCTTCGTGTTCAACAGGCAGGGCAACCCAGGTTTGAATGCCATGAATAGTAGTTTCTTGGTAACGGTCAAAGTCAGGTGAGCGTTCTGAATGGACAATCCCCTTTCCCGCTATCATCCAGTTGACTGCACCTGGTTGGATTTCCTGCACAGTACCCAAACTATCGCGATGCATCAAAGCACCATCAAATAAATAAGTTACCGTTGCCAGATTGATATGAGGATGCGGTCGGACATCAATGCCTTGATTGGGGGGCATAACGGACGGGCCAAGATGATCGAAAAAGATAAACGGCCCAACCGTTTGGCGATTAGGATATGGCAAACTGCGGCGGGCAGAAAAACCACCCAGATTTTTAACTTCGGGTTCAATCAGTTGAAGAATTGCCATAAATAATCGCAGGTGATTAGTAAATGCTGTAATTATTATAAGTATATTTACTTGCAAATAAGCTAATCTTGATGAGTTATCTGTTTGTTTTGGAGAGTTGATGCCAATGCGATCGCCTGTTCTTTGATAGTTTTTTACTATTAGAAGTATTGTTTGCAAACCAGAGAGTCTTTTGACAAGTGCGATCGCTCACGTTTAACTTTCTTAAACTTCTGATTAGATTTCAGTTTCCTACTGTTGAGGAAATTGATTGCAACCAATTAGCTCAATTACTATCAGATTCTGCAAAGCCTCGTCCATTAGTGCTAGATGCACGAAGTCAAGCTGAGTATGCAGTTAGTCATATCGAAACAGCAGTACGCATAGATCCTCTCACAGAGGACTTAGCAGCAGTTGCAATTTTCCAAGATAGACCAATTGTTGTGTACTGTGCTGTTGGCTATCGGAGTGCAAAATTAGCCCAAAAACTTGATGAAGCCGGGATTAAGTGCATTTATAACTTGAGTGGTGGGATTTTTCAGTGGGCAAACGAAGACAGGCCGATTTTTCAAAATGGTCATCCGACAAAGGTTGTACATCCTTACAATGCAATCTGGGGAAAACTGCTAAAAACTACTTACCATGCTCAGGAGTGTTGACCTTTGGACTAAGAGCTTGTCAACATTAAGCAAGTAGAATAAAAGCAACGATAAAACTACTTATACTGCATGTCTCAAGTTTCGATTGTCATTCCTACTTTAAACGAAGCAGTTAGCTTAGGGCGTACATTAGCCCAATTGACTTTACTTAATCCGCCTGCTTTTGAAGTGATAGTAGTAGATGGTGGCAGTGATGATGAGACAGTGGCAGTTGCAAAGCAATGCTTTGGGTCATTCAATCAGTCGCTATGCGTACAAGTTCTCTCATCTGAACAGCGTGGGCGTTCTATTCAGATGAATTACGGAGCATCGGTTGCAACTGGAGATATTCTTTGCTTTCTTCATGCAGATACTTGGGTGCCGGATGACTTAATCACCGTAATAGAGCAAACCCTAGCAGAGTCAACCATTGCCTGTGGGGGGTTCATTTCTCTGATGAGTGGATCTCAAACGACTCGCTGGGGCATCTCTCTACATAATTATTTAAAAACCTACTATGCACCACTGCTATTTAAACCTCACCTGTTTTTTCGAGGATTGCGCCTGTTGTTCGGAGATCAGGTAATGTTTTGTCGTCGCACTGACTTTTGGGATTGCAATGGATTTGATGAGGCATTACCGATTATGGAGGATGGAGATCTATGCCTGAAATTGGTTAAAAAAGGACGTATTTATCTGGTGAACCGCATTGTTCACTCTTCAGATCGCCGCGTCGCAAAATGGGGTAGCTGGAGAGCAAACGCAATCTACCTTTATATCGGTTTTTTGTGGGGGATTGGCGTTGATGCAAATTATCTCAAACAATTTTATCAAGATATTCGCTGATTCAGGCTCCAGTCATAGTAGAGATAGGAAATCGGCGTTGAGGCATTTATTGGCAGGTCTGTTTCTAGGTAGGAGCGGATATATTCTGGAATAGAGGATTTGACCTTAAGAAAATCTTGACGATACCATTTAAAGATTTTGCTACAGTAGAGCGTTTTACTATCTGAGTCATAACGAACTTTTTCAGGATTGTTTATGAAGCGACGGGTATCTTCATCTAACTGCTGAGTAACTTGTTGAGGAAAATAAGCTCCAGCACGCAGTAACGGGCAACCAACCGAAGCGCAGACAATTGCAAAATGAATTTGTGGCTCCTGTAATTGATTCCGCAGAATCTGGTTCTCTATTTGGGCTAAACTATAATGTTCGTCAAATATATAATAAGCAGGACGTTGGAAAAACCACAAAAAAGCCAACCAGTTGGGAATGCCTAAGATTCGCGGACGAATTGACTCAAGCGGGTATCTTTCTAAAATTGTCGAAATGGTGAACGCATTGTAAAGGTTGATCCACAATGCCAATTGCTCAGAAGTGTTGCTATTAGATGTAAAAGCCAGATTTTTTTGACTCGACAACCAATCTGCGATCGCTTGAGGTTGCTCAGTTTTCCAAGCAATATAGTTTACACGACCCTGTTGATCGACATACTGACGCAACAACCTGTCCCAAGGTTCAAAATCTATCATTATTGCTGTGTTTATATGTTGGCTGTAGCTAAAAGAATTCTTTGCTTTCGCGATCGCAACGTACAGTTGAATTTGTACAAGTATTTATTTAACGAATTATAACAATACTATCTTTGGCAACTTAAAATCAGCGATACACTGAGGAAAATTCCTTGAGGAAACGTTGATGGCACGGTCAAACGGGGTTACAAGTGAAACGTCTGTAGAGGAATTGCCTACAGCTTCAGACAAAGATACGATCGCAATTGAAAATCCACCTGAGCCAGTGGAGGATGCCCAGGATATTGATGACATATTGAACTCACTAAAAACCTTACTGAGTTCTTTAGAAAAGCTCCAAAAAGTCCGGCAGGAAGTGGGCGATATAAAACCTTTAATTGGGCGGATGCTTGATGGCGAACTAGTTGCTGGCGAAGAACTGGAGCAACTCAAGACAGGTGTGAGCAGTCTTTCTCGCCTTGTTCGTGCTTATAATGACCATCAAGTAGCGTTAGCTAAAGCACAATCTGCTAGAGACTTGTTAGATCAAGTGCTGAAAGAGCGTAAAGCTAATTGAGTTGGGATTGGGGATTGGGCACAAGAGGCAGAGGGGAAAGAGGTAATTTTTTATTCTCCCCCTTTCGCCCTGCTCCCTAGTGTCCAATTTAACAAGCGATCGCACTCCTAATTCTCTCAGAAGTGCGATCGCTATAACTGAAGGAATTCTCCAAGCTTGTAAATGTGAAGTCGCTACATATCTAAATCTGTGGTTTCATTTGAAGGATATCAAATTTTGCAAGATATCTATTTATGATGAATGTTGCACCTGCCATTGTAATACTGGGTCAAAATAGCGTGACGGTAGCACGCAAAATAATCAGCGTCTTACCAGGGGCAACACTATACGGTTTAGAGGGTCGCACATCGGAAGTTGATGTCAGCTTTACAAATTTTGGCGAGACGCTCCGCGAGTTATTTATGCAGGGAAGGCCGCTGATTGGCATTTGTGCCGCCGGCATTTTAATTAGGACGTTAGCTCCGGTAATCTCAGATAAACGACAGGAACCACCAGTGCTAGCTGTGGCTGAAGATGGTAGCGCTGTTGTCCCTCTTTTGGGTGGACTTGGTGGAGTAAACGATTTGGCTCGTCGCATTGCCGAAGCGCTGGATGTTAAACCTGCAATTACGACGACAGGCGATTTACGTTTGGGTACAACGCTGTTATCTCCTCCCCCTGGATACCATTTAGCAAACCCAGATGATGCGAAGAAATTTATCTCAGATGTGCTAGCTGGGGCGCAAGTTAAGCTCGAAGGAATAGCGCCTTGGTTGAGTGATAGTAAATTACCGATAGATCCCAAGGGAGATTTGACCATCCAAGTTACAGAACGTTTGGTGACTCCTACAGCCAACTGCCTTGTCTACCACCCAGCAACGATCGCGATCGCAATTAGTGGCATCATTGATGATGCAGTCGCTTTAGTACAACAGCTACTAGCTGATGCCAAACTAGAAAAAGCATCAGTCGCCGGGATATTTGCGCCCATTACCGCCGCCGCCGATCCCGCAATCCACGCGGTAGCTAGCGCCTTAAAAGTGCCCACCCGCTTTTTTACCCCAAATCAGTTAGAAAGTCTACTTTCACAAGGTTATAGCCCCGCCCAAGCCGCAGCGATCGCCGCCACAGGCACATCTCCCATTACTGCTTCAACTCCCCATATTGCGATCGCTATTGCCCCTCAAGTAATTGACCCCAACACCATCGGTCAACCACGCGGACGGTTAGCAATTATTGGCACGGGTCCCGGTGGTTCGCTGTGGATGTCTCCAGAAGTGAAGGAGATACTCAAGTCGGCAACTGATCTGGTGGGTTATAAAACTTATTTAGATTTAGTTGGTTCTCTGGCTGATGGCAAGCAACGGCATGAATCTGACAACCGCGAAGAAGAAGCACGAGCAAAGATAGCCCTTGATTTGGCTGCATCTGGGCGATATGTAGCTGTAGTTTCATCTGGCGATCCCGGCATCTATGCAATGGCAGCAGCGGTTTTTGAGGTATGCGATCGCTATGCTAAACCAGAATGGGACAGTATCGACATTCATGTGGCCCCAGGCATCTCTGCAATGCAGGCAGCAGCAGCAGCCATTGGTGCGCCCCTTGGGCATGACTTCTGTGCTATTTCTCTCTCTGATATCTTGAAACCTTGGTCTGCGATCGAGCAACGAATTGCTGCTGCTGCTGAGGCTGATTTTGTCATTGCTTTCTACAATCCTGTTTCCAAAGAGCGTACTTGGCAACTGGCAGAAGCGAGAAATATTTTGCTACGATATCGAACACCAGATACACCGGTAGTATTGGCCCGGAATCTCGGTCGGTCAGGACAAACGGTAAGAGCGATCGCACTTGACCAGTTAACGCCAGCAAGCGCTGATATGCGGACAATTATTATTGTTGGTTCCACAAAAACCCGAACTATCAAGCGCCGCGATGGTAATATCTGGGTTTATACGCCGCGTCGCTATAGCGAATAGTAGGCACAATCGGCGCTGTCACCGGAGAGCAAAAAAGGCAAGATAAGCACTTTTTTAAATCCACTTTTCTAAGCGATCGCATAATCAAACCCCAGGATTAGAACTTTCTTTCTGGGGATAAAGTAATTCTGTCTATTAAGATAGTTTAAATAAAAAATCCCAGTAGAAATCTGTAGACTAAATGATCTCTATCATCTACTCCGAAAAATTTCTTCAACATGAAACAGGGTATATGCACCCTGAGCAGCCAGAACGACTAACTGCAATTGTAGATAGGTTAAGAAGCTCAACAGTAGCAGATCAAATTCAATGGTTAAATCCTGACACTTCTAGAAATGTAATCAAAGAGATTGAACGGGTTCATTCCACCAAATACATTGAGCAAGTTCGCTCCTATTCTGCAAGAGGTTGGGGTTGTTTTGAGTCAACACAGATTTCTCCTCAAAGCTTTGAAGTTGCCTGCCTTGCTGTGAATGCTTGGTTGGATGGGGTTGATACTGTTTTGCAGGTGGGAAAACCGAGCTTTGTTCTGGCCAGACCACCCGGACACCACGCACTTAAAGATGAAGGGATGGGATTTTGCATTTTCTGCAATGCCGCGATCGCTGCCCTTTATGCTATGGAAATAGGAGAAATCAAGCGAGTTGGAATTCTGGACTGGGATGTACATCACGGTAACGGAACACAAGCAGCCGTAGAAAATGTGCCCAACATTGCTTTTTGTTCAATTCATCAATCACCAGGCTATCCACACACAGGAAAATCTGACGAACATGGCAAATTTAACAACGTATTGAATCTTCCAATAGCTCCAGCTAGTTCAATACAAGACTACTGTAAGTTATTTGAACAGAGGGTTATACCCTTTTTCAAAGATTTCCATCCAGATATATTGATTGTGAGTGCAGGATATGATGCAAACGAGGTAGATATGCTTTCTAAAATCAATTTACAGCCTCATGATTACGCCATTTTGACTGATTATTGCTTAGAGATTACACCGCGAATTGTTTTTGGTCTAGAGGGAGGTTATGAACTAGAAAGTCTCTCTGTCTCTGTCCTTGAGACAGTCAAGCAGTGTTTAAAACTTTTCCTTTGAGACGTATAAAAATTGCGTGCATCCCAGTTTTTATTTCGCGTCTAGAGAATAAAATCTTAATCCCCGTAGAATGCATGGTTTGACAATTAGTACTTTTACTCCATTCAAAAAAGTAGAATGCTCCCTTACAGTTGTGCTACCATACAACTCGTGTATGTCCTTAATTTAAACAAAAATACCAATATGTCTCACCTACCTACTATGTAAATAAGTAAGTAAAAATAATTTATGATTACGCTGTGAAAAATAAATTATTATCAAACAGAATCCATCTGTCAAAAGTCATAATTAATTCTAAATTATGTACTACTAGCGAATGAATCATCAGGTCTAAAAACCTCACAAAACAAGAAACATTGGTGCTGCAACAATTCAGTACTTGGTCTAAATCCCCAATTCATAACCAAGTTCCTTCTCTACGAAAGGCTTTACCAACCAGTCCGCAAGTGTCTTGATTCTGACTTTTGAATTCTTCGTTCAACAAATTTTCATTGGAATTTTCACATTTTAATCTAAGCATGTAGTGATTAGTCAGGAGTTTAGTTTCATGAATCCTAAAGTCTCTGTAATTATCCCTGCTTACAATACTGAAGTTTATATTAAGAAGGCAATAGAGTCAGTCTTAAATCAAACACTCACTGAGCTTGAAGTTATCGTTGTCGATGATGGTTCAACTGATAAAACTGTAGAAGTTGCAAAGAGTTTTACCGATCAACGTCTCAAAGTGATAGTTAATCCACAAAACCTTGGGGTTTCTGCTGCGCGTAATCTTGCTATCAGAGCAGCCCAAGGAGAATGGATTGCTGTTCTTGATTCAGATGACTGGTATGCTCATGAAAGATTAGAAAAGCTTGTGTTGCTAGCAGAACAAGCAAATGCAGATATGATTGCAGATGATGTTTATTTTATCAAAGATGGTGCAACATCTCCTTGGAGTACATTGATTCAAGAAAGTGGAGAACATATAGATAAAATTCTCCAAATTGATATCGTTTATTTCGTAGAGACTGATGTCTATGGCAAAACAGGGCTGCATCTTGGTTTAAGTAAGCCTATGTTCAAACGAGAATTTTTGGTTAAACACAGCATCGAGTATGATGAAACCCTAACCATAGCTGAGGATTTTTGGCTTGACATGAAATGCTTAATTAATGGCGCTCGCTTTTTTCTAGTGCCAGAACCCTATTATTTCTACCGTTCACGCTCTTTTTCTCTTGTACGTGAAAGCCCATTGAAACGTCTAAATCAATATTGCATAGCTACTTATTCTTTCATGCAGCAAAAAGTTGTGAAAAAAAATCTAGCTTTAATACGTGCTTTGTCTTCTAATCTTACAGTTTACAACAGAACTTTAGCTTACTATCAAGTTTCATTCTCTATCAAAGAAGGAAAATGGTTATTAGCATTGAGAGAACTCACGAAAAATCCGAGCTTTTTTTATGATTTTATTTCTAAATTTAACAATATTATCAAACGCCGATTTCAATACTATGTAATGGGTAATAAATTAGTTTTTGAAATGCCTTATAATATCCAGAGAAAAGGAAGAAAACCAATGCATCCCAGTTTCTATTCTCCCAGCAATAATAAATAAGACCAAAAGATTGTTACATAAATATAAATATGAGATAAGGGAGTAATTGGAAAACCCTGTGACTGGAAAGGTTATAAAGCTGTACGTCTTCACAACTTGGTTGCGATCGCAGCCTCATTCTAAGAGGATGTTTGAAAAGTCATGATTGATGTATCAAATATTTTTTACCCCACCCTAACCCTCCCCTTATAAAGGGGAGGGAACCGGATTTTATTGTTTTCCCCCTTTATAAGCGAGGGATATTACTCTCCCTATTGAACACCGCGAAATACTCGATTGAGTAATCATGTTCTATTTTCCAACCATAGGACTGTTATGATACCTATTGCATAAGCAATAATATCTTTCCAATCAAATACACTTCCCAAAGCAACAGCCAGAATTTTGTATTTTCGTAATCCTAAATTATTTACAAAATTAAAATATTGCAGAATCTCGATTGTACAAGAAAAGGCAAAAACTGATAAAGCGACGATGGATGAATGTATATTCCAAAAAGCTTTGACAAAGCAATAAATTAATATAACTACTAAAACATCACCAATAAAAGGACGAATAAAACTATCTTTTATAAAAACAGCAATACATACTTCTATTAAAAATAGTAAAACTGTGAAGTAAAAATATTTTTTATTGAAGATAAACATGGCAATTAATAGCGCTTAAAAAATCCCTACTTTGACTATTAACCTCTTTAATTTTTGATAGACTTAGTTGGAAATTCTATTATTACTGAATAGGTTTCCAAATAACAATGGGAGATAAAAATTGTATAGCAATAAACTTCTCTGTTTTGCCTTCCCTTTAGCAACTTCTGCTTTAACACTTTTGTGTTTTGCGTAGCCTGTAGGAACTTCCGTCTTCCCTGTAAGAGCTTCCGTCTTCACGTTTCCGTGTTTTGCGTAGCTTGTAGGAACTTCCGTCTTCCCTGTAAGAGCTTCCGTCTTCACGTTTCCGTGTTTCGCGTAGCCTGTAGGAACTTCCGTCTTCCCTGTAAGAGCTTCTGTCTTCACGTTTCCGTGTTTCGCGCAGCCTGTAAGAGCTTCTGCCTTCGCGTTTCCGTGTTTTGCGTAGTTTATAGCAACTTCTGCTTTGACGTTATCAGAAACAAACTTGCGTTGTATGACAATACGTTTCAATAGACTTCTTGCAGAAGTGGGGAAAAGGGGAAGGTGGGGCCCCCTCTGGGGATAAGGGGCAGGGTTAAAGGGTAAAGGTATGGAATTTTCCCAAACCCAGTAACCTTTAACATGCACCCCAACATCTTGGCATTTGTTACTTTTGCAAGATGTCTAATCTTTGTTTTATATCATGTCCGCCAAATTACCCATAATAAAAGAACCCCACCCCCAACCCCTCCCCGCTCTTCGGGAGGGGAGACAAAGCACAGCTTTGGCGGGGTGGGGTTCTTCGGATTTAATAAGCAATCAAGCGGACATGATATTATTCGGCTGATGGTGAAGCTTTTATGCTTTCAGCCGGCTCTTGCACTCAATAGATTTCTGGGCATAAGTCGGGAAAAGAGTAAAGGTTAAAGGGGAAGGGGACAATACAGAATTTTTTCCCCTTACCCTTCCCTTTTCCCGATTTATGCAAGAAGTCTACTACCTACACAGCGATAGGATATTTTTTGAGTTGAAAGTTCTTTGACCTTTCAAGACGCAATAAATCGCATCTCTACATCTGGATTTTGGGCTATTCCTGATAGACATTTACTTGCACTGTAAGATTTAATCGGATAATCTGAGCAATCGAGATTGTTTTTCAGGAAAACCAATGAACAAATTCATACTGAGTTTGCTTTCTTCTCCTGTGCTGATTAGCTCTCTTCTCTCTATGGGAGTAATGCTGAATCACGCACAAGCTATGGAGCCAGAACCAGGAGCCAAAACCACAGATCGTCTATCTTGTATACGCAATAAACATAAAGTGGGTTTAGTGTGTGCCAGAGCTTCCGTATTGGCTCAAATTCCTAACTATCAACGTGAAATAGAGTTTTCTAAAGAAGATGCTCCCATGCTGGAATTCAATGATGAAGAAAGCAATGTGGCAATCGACTTATTTGGCTGTGATTGTCCTGCTTGTATAAATTCTTTACGTCAAATGCGCGGTGCGACACCCTTAGTATATTAGGATTTTGCAAATTTATCTTTGTTTATAAGCAACATCCGCAAACTTTTATAAGGGCATAACAATCTTATGCCCTCACTGCGTGTTTTATTCAAAAGAATTAGGCTAATTTTTCCACTCGCAAACCAAAGTATGTCAAAACAAGTTCGGTTGAGCCACTATTGACAACTTCGTGTACTTCTCCCGGTTCGATGGCTACGCAGTTTCCCGGAAGCAAGGGGTATTCTGTACCATCAATGTGAATTACTCCTGAACCAGCTTCCACAAAGAATACCTCGCACATATCTTGATGCGCGTGTGCTGGTGCGGTTTGTCCAGGAGCAAAACGTGCTTGAGAAAAGTTAGTTAAGTGAGGTAAATCGCCGAAGCGTAACATCACCTTTTTCTTGATTTCGGCATTGTGAGAAACTGACTCTTCAGGCAAGTCTTTCAGAGAAGTGGTAATCATTCGGGTCTTAAATCATTAGATAATTCCACAATACCCCTAGACCCATCAATCCTGACTCGTTGACCATCTTGCAAAAGCCATGTAGCACCGCGAACATCCATCACGGCGGGAATTCCATATTCACGAGCAACGATCGCACCGTGAGAAAGTCTTCCTCCAGCTTCGGCAATTAATCCTCCAGCCTTTAATAACAATGGTGCCCAGCCGGAATCTGTGTAAGGTACTACCAGAATCGTATCTCGGTCGATGTCTGGAATGTCTTGTAAATTTCGCAACACTTTCACCCTACCTTCGGCTTGCCCATGACTGGCTCCAATACCTTGTAAAATTTGGTCAGAGTAAAGTTCAGAGGGAGCTAACGGGTGAGGAGGTGTATTGCCGTAGACTAAAAGAGGTATTTGAATGATCTCGCTATCTTGCAGGAATTGCGATCGCCTAAATTCTACTAACTTATCTAACTGCTCTATTAAGCTAGAATCTTCATCTCCAATTAGACGCCGCACTTCATCAAAGTTGAGAAAAAAGATATCGCCTGTTTGCCTAAGTAAACCAGACTCTAACCAAATTTTCTCTAAAGCCAGAAAACTCCAACGCAATTCAGCCAAAAGTCGGGAATAAACTTCGGTAACTCGTCCTTTGATATCCACACGCCGTTGCACAAAAGAGCGTTTGCGCTTACTTGCAAAGATACTATTAATCGCGTCTTTAGCACCTGATTGTGGTTCGTTCCCCTGCATTAGCTGCACAAACATCTGCTGAATCATCTGGGGATTTTCCCGCCAAGTGGGAACGGAGATATCGGTTCCTACTTCGCTTAAGTAGCCGTAATCTTGAAGCAATTCGTTAAATGCTTGGAGGATTTTCTCTCCTTCGGGGGTTTGCTTTAATTGCTCAAATACTTGCTGTGGCTCAAACTCAACCAATACCTGCTTGGCATCTGTAGCGATCGCACTGAGCGATCGCAATGCTGCTACCTCTGGGGTGACGCTATGATCGATTTGCCCATCTTTTACCCGAAAAATCGCCTGTCTTAGGGCAGCACTCAAGGGAGCTAAAATGCTGTAATACGTTCCATGACGCAGCAACTCCAGAATAAAATCAACTCTTGCCAACAACGCGGGTGGTTCCAAGCTATCTATATCTGACTGCGCCAACTGCGACAACCCAGGAATGAACCGTTTGTGATAATCTTCCTTGAAGTCCTTTTCTAAATTTAATTCCCGCTTCAGCAACTTTCCTAGTCCTGGCAAATTTTCCCAAGTTGACTGCAAGGAGGGTTTACTTAATTTAGCTCCTCTGGTTAAAAATTCCAGACTTTCCGGCGGCAGTCCCATACGAAGAAAAATGTCTCCTAAGAGGGACGCATTAAAGTAAGCTCTTGAATAGTGCAGAGTTGCTGTTTTGGTGAAATCTAACCCCAAGGCGCGATCGCCTAAAACTAAAGTAAAAAATTCTCCCCAAACTCCACAAGTTAAAGGACGATTAATTGACCATGTTAAGGGGTGAATTACTCCAGGAATCACTTCAGCAGCGATTTTGCGTGTCCAGATAGGCAACAGAGTGGTGATCGGTCGAGATTGCAACACCCAAAGCGTTTGTCCGTCATAACTCCACTCGATATCTTGAGGAGTGCCATGATAACGTTTTTCGAGTCGGTAAGTAAGGTAAGCAACTTGCTTAATTAATGATTGTGGGACTCGTCCTTGACCCTCTAATTGTACAGAGTAAGAATTTTCTGTTTCAACGACAAAAGCGCGATATTGTTCTGGTGTGATTTTTCCCGAAACGACTTGCGTTGCGCTGCCTGGAAGGGCTTCAATGATGATCGCATCGCCTTGCTGGGTAATGGGATCGCGACTGAAAGCAACACCAGAATATACACTCTGGACTTGTTGTTGAATCAACACAGCCATTGCTGTATCATTTAAACCGCGATCGCGCCGATATTGGATAGCAGATGGATGATTGTAGGAAGCTTGAACTTGGGCGATCGCTTCTTGTAATGCCTCTTGGCTAGTAACATTTACAACTGTTTCATACTGTCCAGCAGCAGAAGCGTGTTCTGAGTCTTCTCCAATAGCGGAGGAACGCACCACCAAGGGAGATAATTCTGATGGTTGGAGAAATTCTGTTAACCCTTCTGGATTGTCGATAGGTACTAGTACCCATCCCTTCGGCACTGGATAGCCCCAGCGCTTAATTTGAGATAATGTGGCCGCCTTTTCTCCGACTATGGCAGCATTCAACTCTTCATCTAGAGAAACCATTGTGCGTTGGCGTAGCCCGTCGTAGACATCGCCGCGTAAAAACTCCAACATCCCTTGCGATTCTGTTTGCGCCTCTTGGGCTGGCAGTTTCATATCATCAGCAATTTTGGTGTAAATCCAGCCCATTAAACCAGCTAAGGCCACAGCAGCAAATATTCTGGGAATATCGCTCAGGTGCAGAAGTGCCACAAACAAAGGAAAAAGCAGCAAAACCCCAAATTTAACTATCTTTCTTGATTGCAGAATTGTAAAAGTAATACCTGCAAAGAAAGATACAAATATTGCAACCAGTGGATCGTGTACGACAAATCCCCAGACAACATTTGTCGTACCTGCTCCTCTGCCTATCCAGTATCTACCGATTACCAGAGCGATTAGGGCAACTAATTCCCAAGACGATCCATCTGGGAAGAAAATGCGGCTGAGTAAGACTGCCGCAACTCCTTTAAAAGCTTCTGACAAGACTGCCAGAATTCCGACAATTTTACCGCCATGAAAAAAGGCAGCTGATACACTAATGTTTCCTGTACCAACTTGTGATAACTGCTTGCGTTTGAGGGCGTAAGTTATCCATGCAATCAGGGGTAAGCCGCCCAAAAGGGGGCAGACAATTAAAATAACGAAAATACCCCAAGGTTCAAACATTCTGGATTTTGGATTTTAGATTTAAATTTTCCATCTAAAACCTCAAATCTAAAATCTAAAGTTTTGCTGAAATTTTTGATGGTTATAAAAGAGTTTTTATTTATTAGTTGCTAAATGGACACTTGGCTAAGACGGAAACCGTTTAAGACAAGTGTCCTTCTAGACTACTAATGGTTTTAGTTTAGCGCATAGGCAGCTTGTAGCGCCCAAATGACGAGAGCAGCGATCGATCCCAGAAGCAACACGGTAGAGATAGTGACTACTTTTGGGGAATCTGCTCCCTTAAATTTCATAATTCCGCGATTTAAGTCGGACACAGCTTTGTAATCCTCTGTTGTTGAAGCAAGAAACATTTGTCCGTTTTGATTGTAGTCCTTCTATTTGCGGATGATGTTAAATTCACTTTAAAAATTTAGGAGCGGGGGCAGGGGAGCAGGAAGAGGCAGGGGAGCAGGGGAGCAGGGGAGAAATTACAGTAAGTTTTTCCTCCTTGCCCCTCTGCCCCTCGGTCACTGAGCGTTGGCCATTGAGCGTAGCCGAAATGAGCCGAAGTGCTGCCCCTCTGCTTCTTGTGCCCAATCCCCCAGTATCATTGAAAAGCAACTCAGTATAAGAGGGTGTGAGTAGGTGAAAATAGCACTGAGCGTAATTTTGGCGGTGGTTGTGGGATTGTTTCTGGTAATCGAGGTTGGATTGCGATCGCTGTTTGGTTTTGGTAATCCCCTGATTTATATTGGCGATGAGCAGATTGGTTATTTGTTGGCTCCGAACCAGCGTACCCGTCGTTTTGGGAATCGCATTGAAATTAATGAATATTCTATGCGAGGTAGTCCGATCAAAAAGCTACTTGCACCTACTGGGCTGCGAATTCTCCTCTTAGGTGATTCTATTGCTAATGGTGGTTGGTGGACAGATCAGACTAATACAATATCTAGTTTGATGATGCGTTCTTTACTATCATCCACTAATAGTAATTATCAGGAAGTAGAAGTGCTAAATGCTTCAGCTAACTCTTGGGGGCCAAGAAATGAATTAGCTTATTTAGAGAAGTTTGGCAATTTTAACGCGCAAGCAGTGGTGTTATTAATTAATACCGATGATTTGTTTGCAACTCCTCCCACTTCTTTACCAGTAGGACGCGATCGCAATTATCCCGATCGTAAACCTCCCCTGGCATTAGTGGAAGTATGGCAGCGTTATATCGTCAAGCAAAAGCCAATACCAGAACTGCAAGCCGTGCAAAATGAATCAGGCGATCGCGTAGGGATTAATTTGGAGGCGATCGCTAAAATTCAAGCCTTGACTCGCCAATCCAACAGCAAATTTCTGCTGGTAATGACTCCTTTGCTACGAGAAATTGGTGAACCAGGCCCCCGCGATTACGAAATTAAAGCACGTCAGCGCTTGAGCGATTTTACCAAAGCACAGCAAATTAACTATATAGACTTTTTACCGAATTTCAATTCAACTACCAACCCCCAAGGTTTGTTTCACGATCACATTCACCTCAATTTGCAAGGAAATAAATTTGTCAGTGAAGTTATGGAGCGATCGCTTTTGGAAATATTAGGAAATTCCTCACTTCGCCACTAATATTCGTGTTTGATATCAAGTCCGGCTAATTAGGGTTTGCTTCCCGAATCTATGCAGAAAGCCCAAAAGCCCCTCTGCTCCTCTGCTCCCCTGCTCCCCTGCTCCCCTACCCTCCTAATAATAAGTCTTTAACCGGACATGATATTAGCTAGATTCCTGAGTATCTCTAACCAAATTATTTAACTCTTCCTGCATTTGACTTTGAACTATTTCATAACAAGCATTCACATAGTTCCGATCTCTAGCTGCATCTCGACCATATCTTTCAAAAGTAATTGGATGACAGACACGAGTGTGAATCTGCACAGGTAGAGGAATATTTGGCAGAGGGCCAATAGCCAAGCCCCAAGGCAAACCTAAGTAAATTGGGAAAACTTTAGGGTCTATTTGATATAACCACGGCAATCCCCACTGATGCAATTGTTTGACGAAATCATAACAATCACATAAAACTATCAAGCTATCATGAGCGCCTACCGAGATTACAGGAATAATCGGAACTTCTTGTTTTAAAGCCAGCTTGACAAAACCCTGATGACCAGCAAAATGAATTTTATGGCGTTGGCTATGAGGACGAAACATATCATATTGTCCTCCAGGATATACCAGAACGCTAGCACCTTGATCGAAAGCCGCACTAGCCATTTTGGGATGTGCAACAATTGCTCCGAATTTCTGGGCTAATCCTGCTATTTCTGGACTCACTTTCCAAGCGGAAGGGTGCATTAGACCATACACCAAACGCTCGGTTCCAAATCTCGAAAACCAATCGTACATCATCATTATTAAATCTGGAGAAGCCATTCCCCCATTATGAGAGCCAACCAGTAGTACTTTCCCTGTTGTTGGTATATGGTGCCATCCATCAGTTTTTACTTGAAAGTAATAACGGTAAAACCATTCCCATATAGGCATCAATGATTCAATAAACTGAGTATCTCGCTGTGTTAATGAGTGATGAATCTTTTTCGAGAATTCTGATGTTAAAGAATTGTCAGCGCTGACAGAAATTTTCTCTACCTGTTTTGGAAATTCCATAATTAATCGCCCATCTTCCATCACTAGTCTTTTTTGACCGCTGCATAATACTGTTACTCATTATTTAATAACAGTTGTTCTTTTTTTTAGGTCTATCATCGGTCGGACATGGTTTGCAGACATGGTGGAATCTGGTACGCGTAGGCATAACCCGTCGTAGACATCGCTCTCAATTCAAGCAGTAGCAAATACTGGGGATTTTTATTTACAAAGATTCGCCAAAGTTATCAGTGAACCTGTTCCCGTTGGTGCAGCTCCAAAATAGGATATAGGGCGATCAGAATAAGGAAAGGAATAATTACTAACACTTGAGTATTAGCACTAACTTAAGATACAGTCATTGTCCCAACTGGTTAAGAGCCTCTAAGAATACATTCCTAGCCTTAAAACTTGGAACGAGGCTACACGAACCTTTAGGCTTTACAAGGGTGCCATTCATGAAATACTTTCTTGGAGACGAGTAAGCAAAAAATTTACAGCTTCAACAAATTGAAAACACTACCTACAATCTATTAATCAATCGAGAGAGATCCAACCACCATTAGTCAATTCAACTAGTTTTTCTTCTAACCAGGCTTCAAAGAGTTCATCTAGCAGTCGCTGGCGCATTGATTTATCTAGTAAAGCTGGGATAAGTATCTCTAGTTTTACAATCACCAGCCATTCTCCTAAACGAGTAGGACGCCATAGTTGACCCGGTTTACTGCCATACAACATTTGTGCTAGCTTTGGGGAGATTTTGCCGAGTTCGACTGGCCCACACCAACCTCCGCTTTTTGCTTCTGGCCCTTGCGAAAATTGTCGAGCTAGTTCAGTAAAGGATTGCTCTTTTTCCTGAAGTCGGAAATAAAGCTCGTCAGCAAGCCCTTCATCTTTCGTCCTAATTAAAGAATAAATTACTTTATTGAGTAAAGACTTATGTTTCAGGAAATGACTTTCAATTTTCGACCCCCAGTTAGCTTGTTTAAACTTCTCAATTCTTAGTTCTCGAATAGCTATAGTTTCTAGTTGCTCTGGAGTCATTTCATAGAGTTCTAGCCATTGCTGACGTTGTAACTCGGAAGTCAGCTGCCATTTCTCATAAAATTGCTCGCAAGCACTGGCTTTTTCTTCGAGCGTACAGGTAAAGGAAGCGATCGCCTGGTCAGTGATAATCTCACGTAAAAATTGCGGAAACAGCTGATAGCTCGCCAACAAGCTAACAACTTTTTCCATCGGAATTTTTTGATTTTTAACTTGCAAAATCTGAGCCATATCTGAAAAACCCAAAGGATTTATTCATATTTGGATCTGTTTTGCAAGCAGAGACCAAGCCTCTGCTTGCAAAACTCATCTGGGCTTTGAAAGATAATTTTCAGCTACAAGCACACAAGAAATTTTTACTTATCTATGTAACTGAAAATTCTAATGTATAGTTGCCCCCATTGCCAGAAAACGTGAATCCATAATAGCCAGGTGTTCCATCAAAGTAAATTCCGCCGTCTTTGATTGTGCCTGGATCGCTACCGAAAGTTTGGCGTATGGATGTAAATTTGTCGTCACCACTAGGATCGTCTTCCCAGAGTGTAAAAAACAGAGGATCTGATTTAGTTGCCGGATCGTTTTCGAGTAGTTTGCCTGGGAAACCGTAGTCAAAGTCTTCACCAGCATCAAAACTATTACTCACTGTATTTTTCCTAGAACCACCCTCAACTAAGTAATAAATTTCATCATTGTTATCACCACCACGGGGATCTTGCTCGTCGATAGATTTTATATACGATAAGTAGACTTTAGCCATGATGCTTATTCTCCTTCAACATTTTTTAAATGCCATTTTATACTTGAGCTTTGGCTAGTTTGCGGTGCGCAACCCAAAAGCTCTACAGTAATTGAGATAGGGCAAAATGCAGTCAATTGCAAGGCTTAATTCCTATTGAAAAGATATCACGCTGATCAATATAAGTGCTGGTTCTAGTCATAAAATTTCATATTGACTTATACAAGCGTCTCCCATCCATAAAATTTGCTCATCTATCTACACTTTGTGATAAAACGTTGTACTGCATCTGAATAGAAACCGCTATAGGCTTATTCATCCTCAGAGTTATTTGTCAACTCACGTAATTTGCGTATGTTTTTAGGCTCGATCGAATATTACTAAGAAAAGCTCTCAACTATACGGAGTAAACATTTAAACTGTTAATCAATAAGTAGTGAGTGGGCAGATGGAGCGATCGCATGATTACACTAGCTGAAACCCAGCCAAAATTTTCTTCACTTTCTAAACAAGATTGATACAAGTCTGGGTGGTTTATTTTTATCCTGTTCATGCCACCACTCTTTGAAGTCTTCAAGTTGGAAACCATGAACTTTCGCTGTGTTAAAAAAGTCTGATAAATGATGCACAAATGCCGGAATTTCAATGGACTCTTGCTGTCTTTGAAAATTAGCTTTTGTTCCTTGATATTGCTTGAATGGATGAAGCTCACAGATGAAAAAGTATCCTCCTTTAACTAATACACGAGATGCTTCTGAAAATATCAAGCTGAGGTCTTCGATGTGTTCTAGAACAAGATTACAAGTGACTAAATCGGCAGACTCATTATCACAAGTCCATTGCTTGGTAATGTCTTCTGTAATAAACACCACATTAGTAGACCTCACTTTCTCTTTCGCTTTTTCAATCATCTGTGCTGAAAAATCGATCGCACAAACTTTCAAAGCAATTTGTGAAAGCAAAAGCGTATTTTTACCTGTGCCACAGCCAATTTCCACGACTGATTTACACCTCAAACCCATCAAAGTTTCCCTAGTGACGGTTTGATCGAGATCGCGCGTCAGATTTTCGTCAGCATCGTATGTAGCTGACCAATTATCGTATGCTGCTTGAATACTCATATAGCTTCATTTTACTGAGCAAAGGGTATTATACCTATTCATCATTCCTATTTCACTGTGCGATCGCACAGTCCAAGTATAAGTGCTGCTGCAAGTGCCGCTATTGTCCGAACATGGTTCCAGAACGTCCAATTGGTAAGGTATCTAGCCCATAGGTTCGCGCCTTCAGTACTATCCGGTTTGGTGATCGCTAAGGCATCATTCAGTGGCACATTGAAAGCGATCGTCACTAGAACGGTGCCAATGAGATAGATCAAGCTACCGATAAGCAAATAGGCAGCACCAGGTTGATGCCACTTTAACACCGAGGAAACCGCTAGAAAAATGCAAGCCACAGCCGTTCCGAAGAGTGCCAACATAAACAACGGATTGATCGCAGTGATATTGATGGATTGCATAGCGATAATGCCCTCCTTTGGCTGGAGTCGTGCAAGGGCATTCATCACGAAAGTCGAGAAGGCAAAGAAGACACCAGCCACCAATCCGCAGCCTAGTGCTGTGAAAAGCGTCAAAGGGAAGCGCAAATTATCAAAAATTACCATAAAGCCTCCTGTTAATTACTGCCCAATGCCTTATTCGCAGTAGATGATTGGTCTTTGAAGATGCGATAAATCGCGTCTCTACATCTGGGTTTTGGGCTGATCCGATCGCACACGATATTATTTTATTTGCTGTTGCTCCCATCGCTAGTCTTATTACTGTGTTGCGACGCAAGCAGTTTGTTTGACGAGCGATCGCACTGCTTGCGACAATGTATTTACAACCTTTTGATATTAACGAGCTACAGACTACATTACTGTGAATTTGAAACAAATATTTTAGCTGTATAGCTTGATAAGTCAGTAACTAAACCATCCTCTCCAGATTTCACTTCTTGATTGCTAACCCAATCTCGCCAATACTCAGCAGTTGGGAAGCCTGAAATTTTATATTGATTTAGATTTTGGTCGGAGAAATTTACCACGACAACAACATGAGAATTATGCTCATCCCAACGGGTGTAAGCCAGCGCTTTCTCAGCTGCATTTTCGTAGAAAAACTTAATATTGTCACTTTGTAAAGCTGGAGTTTCCTTGCGTAAAGCAATCAGCTTTTGATAATACTCAAATAAACCATGATTCTGTTCGCGTGACAACAAAGACCAATTAATCTTCTGCGGCTTAGTCACATCTTCGCTTTTTTGCTGGTATTCGCCAAACTCTTCTCCCATCCACAGCATCGGTATACCCATCGCTGTGATTAACAGAGTAGCTGCTAACTTGGCTCGTTCAAATGCCGCTGCCTCAAAGATGCCGCAATTGCCTAATTCTCGTAATAGACGTTCGCGATCGTGGGTTGCCAAATAATTGATCGTATTGGTAGCGATCGCATAACCCTGCTGTTTGGGATCTAAAATCTGTTTGAGTTGTTCTAAATCAAATGATTTCCCACAAATATATGGAACTAGAAAGTAGCGAAAACTCTCATGCCAACAAGCATCTAATGGGCCATCTGGCTTGACTACAGTTTTTGTATCGGGAATGTGTTCAGCAATGTTGTAAAACTGTTTGGGTACAGCATGGTTTTTCGCTTCTTTAGTCAGCCAGTTGAAAAATTCAAAGTTAGCCAATTGCCGCACTGCATCAAAGCGAATTCCATCAATGTGATACTCCTTAATCCAAAATTCTACCACATCGCCGATGTATTCCCATGCAGGTTTAATATTTAAATTTTTATCGTAATTATCATAGTTAAACTCTGGCCCCCAGTAATTATCTGGATCTTCAGGATAATGCTTGTTTTCGTAATACCAATAATTTCGGTCAATTAGTATTAAAGGGCATTCTTCATCTGTATGGTTATAAATTCCATCCATAAAGACGCGAATGCCTCTACCATGACACTCGTCAATCAACCGCTTTAAATCTTCTGTTGAACCGTAACTAGATTCTGTAGCAAAGAAGTGGCGAATTTTATAGCCCCAGTTATAATCACCAGGGTATTCATTAACTGGCATTAATTCAATTGCGTTAATTCCCAATTCGCAAAGATAATCTAACTTAGCAATTATCCCTAAATATTTGCCTTGCTCGTTAGAATCAACTTCATCACCAGTAAAATCGGCAACGTGTATTTCATATATTACTAATTCTCGGTTATCAGGCAACGGTATTTCATTGTTTTGCCAAAGGTAATTATCAACAATGCGTTGCCCATCTCGAATGCGTACTATGCTGTATTTTTCTGTTTCATTAACATCTGTTGCTTTGGGATCGATAACATCTATCCATTCATCAACTGCAAAATTTGGGCTTTTGGTTTGAATGCGAAATTTATATTGATAAACCCCATCTTCCAGTTTGATTTTCGTGCGAAAATAACCATCTTCACCTTTTGACATGGGAATTTCTTTCCAATCTGAAAAAGACCCAATTAAAGCTGCTCCTTTGTTGCGAGGAGCAAATAATGTAAATTCAGTTAAATTTGCCATTTTCACACTTTTAAATTTTAGCTAGTTATAGTCACTAAAATTATTGTGTAATATAAAATAAGTTGCAGCTTCTTTCTTAAGTATTATCAATATTTTCCTAATCTGATGGACTTAAACCAGATATTGCGATCGCTATTATTATTAAAGGTAAAGTGACTATCTAAATCGTAACTAATTATGCGGACATGATATGATAGTTTCGCTCAATCGTCTCTGGGGTTTCGTTATCAAAACCCACTCCATGCGTTCTTGAATTAAATGTCTATTTAAAGACAGTAAACGCAATGGCTTTTTCTAGCATCACATTACTCCCTCTACTGGCTGATTTTAAAATACCTATCCTTGAAAGATAGATAGTGGGGAGCAGGCGAGGAAGGGTAGGAGAGCAGGAGAGGATAATTAATGACAAATGACAAATGACCAATGACTATTTACCAATATCTTCATTCCAAAGTTCGGGGTTAGTTTCAATAAACTCACTCATCATTTGTTCGCATTCGTCAAGATTAAGATCGATAACGTCCACACCGTGAGATACCATAAATTCTTTAGCACCAGGAAAAGTTCTAGATTCTCCAGCGATGACTTTTTTAATGCCAAATTGTACCACTGCCCCAGCGCATAGGTAACACGGCATTAAAGTTGAATAGAGTGTTGTCCCTCTGTAGCTACCAACTCTCCCAGCATTGCGGAGACAATCGATTTCCGCGTGGGTGACAGGATCGGCGTCTTGCACGCGTTTATTGTGTCCTCTGCCGAGAACTTTACCATCCTTGACAAGAACCGAACCAATAGGAATTCCACCTTCTTGTCTGCCTTGTTTTGCTTCTTGAATTGCAGCTTCCATAAACTCATCCATATAATTCTCCTTTTATGACAAAACAACTTGTATTAATGGATCACGATGGCGGTGTAGATGATTATCTGGCAACTATGCTGCTGTTGACGATGGAGCATATTGAACTCCTTGGTGTTGTTGTCACTCCAGCAGATTGCTACGTTCAACCAGCTGTTAGCGCCACACGTAAAATTATAGATTTGATCGGATTTTCTCATATCCCGGTAGCAGAAAGCACTGTGCGCGGTATCAATCCATTTCCTACTCTCTATCGCCGTGATTCCTTTATCGTTGACCATCTCCCCATTCTCAATCAAAGGGAAACCATCACTACGCCTCTGGTTGCCGAAACAGGTCAAGATTTCATGATACAGGTGTTACGTGAGGCATCAGACCCCGTAACGTTGATGGTAACTGGGCCATTGACCACGGTTGCAGTGGCTTTAGACAAAGCACCAGACATTGAAGCCAAGATTCACAAAATTGTCTGGATGGGGGGCGCATTAAATGTCGGTGGCAATGTAGAAAAAAGTTTAGAAGCAGGACAAGATGGTTCTGCTGAATGGAATGTTTATTGGGACGCAATTTCAGCAGCACGGGTATGGCAAACCCAAATTGAAATTATTATGTGTCCTTTGGATTTAACTAACAATGTCCCAGTTACATCGGAGTTAGTATACAAAATGGGACGACAACGCCACTATCCCATCTCTGATTTAGCCGGACAATGTTATGCACTAGTCATCCCCCAAGATTATTATTTTTGGGATGTTTTAGCAACAGCTTATCTAGGACATCCAGAATTCTATCAATTGCGCGAATGGGAAACAGAAATTATCACCACTGGAGTCAGTCAGGGACGAACTAAAGTAGTTCCTAGCGGGCGAAAAATTTATGCGATGGATAAGGTACATAAAGAAGCGTTTTATGATTATATTTTGCAACAATGGGCAAGATGAAAAATTGTTTTATAAATAAGTTTTCAGAAGTCAAATACATTATATTCACGTCTAATTGTCACTTTTTCCAACTTATTAATGTAAGAATTTTTGATATTTTTAGAATAATCATGCTCTTATTTTATGAAAAAAATAACTTTAAAACGAGTATACATTACTTGCGCCGAGATTTCATGATTGATATTGATTAATTCTGGTTCGATACTTTGGTGGGACACGAACACAATTAGGATCGAGAAAATCAATTAAGTCAATTAGTCTATGATGAATTCTGATGAGTCGTTCCTTGTTCACCTTTGGTTCATTTGCCATCATTGCAATATCATCTTTAAGTTTTGTAAACCAACGGGCAAACTCCGGATCGCTCAGTTTCTTGACAAACATAGCATAACCGATACACTCGTATGCAATAGAACTATCTGTGGATTGAGGTACTAACATTATTTCCCCAATTGCACGTTGTTCCCCGGTAAATAGCCGAAAAGTAGATTCAAGTTTTGCTGTCCCAAATGCTTGATTAATATTGACTAAAAGCTCACTAAGACGACGATTCATTTCAAGATCGCCTAGATCCAAGAACTGAATTTCTCGCCGCAAAATCTCAACCCATGCAAGAAACTCTGCAATGACATATAGCGTATTTTTAATTGTGTAATCCTGCTCAGATTCTGAGTGGTGATAGAAGCGTTGCAAGAATTTTGCCTGAACGATGTTAAACAGGCGACTTTGGAGATCAATCGCCGATCGCAGCAATGGATCTCGATACTTTGACATCAAAGCAGCAGTTTGGGTTTCACGAGATTCAGCTTCGCGCTGCTTTGCAAGTCGATCGGCAAGTCGTGCAATACGAGTCTGCCCGTAAATACTAATGATAGCGCTGATGACTGCAACAATAGCAGAAATAATTGCTGTGACAATTTCGGGTTTCATGGTTACTGATTCTTAATAATTAATAAAGTTTAAACCTAAAAAAAGAGCCGCAATAGTTCCCGCCACAGAAATTTCACCTTGGGCAATTTTATCTAAAACTGATTCTACTGGAATCAATAAAACTTCAATTTCTTCTGTAATATCTAGTTGCTGCTCTTTGACTTTGCTCACATTTTCTGCTAAAAATAAATGTATTTGATTAGTATCTTTGCTTGGCTTATCGTATAAAGTTCCGATTTTTCTAAATTCTTGGGGAATATAACCAGTCTCTTCTCTCAGTTCTCTAATTGCTGCTATTTCTGCACTCTCTTTTGTCGGGTCGAAATTACCTGCCGGCAGTTCTAAGAAAAATTCACCTACGGCGTGTCTATATTGCCGGACAAAAATAATTTCTCTATTACTCGTGATAGGTAAAATCATTGCAACGTCAGGTTTAATACTGACAAAATAATCATCTATAATTTTACCATTTGGTAATTCTATTTCATCTTGCCTCACCTGACACCAAGGATTATCTAAAACCATTTTTGATTTTAAAATCTTCCATTTTTTGAAGTTGTTCATAAACTAAATAACAAATAAAATGTATGTATAAAAAGTTTGTAATGAATGTAAAAAAGTATAACAGATGTATCCGATAATTTAAATTTTGAACTTACACTGGCTTTTGCAATAACATAATATGTAAAATAAGTATGCAAATAAATGTAAATTTATTTACAGTCAACAAGAGATTTCCGTTGACTATTAGTCGAGGTACAACGGCACAGACAACGAATGTATGGGTGAGAATTTCACACGATCGCATCGAAGGCTGGGGGGAAGCATCACCATTTGGTGTGGGTAATCATCGGCAATCAACTGATGCAATCAAAGACGCCCTACAGCAAGTTGTGCCACTGTTGCAAACATTCAGCCCTTTACAACGTCAGGAAATTGAGCAAGTTTTAACACAAAACCAAGTTCCTTCTGCTGCAAGGGCTGCCCTAGATATGGCAATGCATGACTGGTTGGGTAAGCGCGTAGGTTTACCTTTGTGGCAACTTTGGGGACTTGATCGCAATCAAATAGTCCCGACTTCAGTCACAATTGGGATTAATTCGCCTGAAGGCGCTAGGGCAAGAGCGCGAGACTGGTTAAAATTTACAGATGTCCGTCTTTTCAAGGTGAAGCTAGGTAGTCCAGATGGCATAGATGCAGATCAAAAAATGCTCTTAGCTGTGCGAGAAGAAGCGCCTGAACTAGAATTTTTCGTTGATGCCAACGGGGGCTGGAGTTTAGAAGATGCGATCGCCATGTGCAATTGGTTAGCTGATTTAGGTATAAAGTATGTAGAACAGCCATTGCCACGGGGAGAAGAACCAAGTTTAGTAAAACTCAAAGAACACTCTCCCCTCCCCATCTTTGTCGATGAAAGTTGTTTCACAAGCGCTGATATTCCCGATTTGGCAAACTATGTAGATGGGATTAATATCAAACTGATGAAATCAGGGGGACTAACAGAGGCAATGCGAATGGTACATACAGCACGAGCATATCGGTTGCAAGTAATGTTCGGTTGCTATTCTGACAGTTCGCTAGCTAATACAGCAGCATTACAGCTAGCACCACTAGCTGATTATTTAGATTTAGATAGTCACCTGAATTTAATTGATGACCCTTTTACGGGTGCATTGCTAAAAGAAGGAAGAGTTTTGCCAAACGATTTACCAGGCTTGGGAGTACAACACAGTGCGTCTATCACTTAATCAACGAGTAGCTATCTTGCTACATGAAGGGACTATTGGGACTCACGGCAAAACAGGGCTAGCAATTTTACGTTACAGTGAAGCCCCAATTGTAGCCGTAATCGATCGCGAGTGTGCTGGTAAATCCCTACCAGAATTAACAGGTCTCAAGCGTGATGTGCCGATTGTGGCATCGGTAGCCGCAGCCCTAGAGTACAAGCCAGAAGTTTTAGTAATTGGTATTGCTCCAGGGGGTGGTGCTGTACCAGATGATTACTGGCTGGAAATTAAAGACGCTTTAGAAGCGGGAATGTCTTTGGTGAATGGTTTACATACACCAATGGCAAGTATCCCAGAATTAAATGCATTGCTCAAACCAGGGCAACTAATTTGGGATGTCCGAAAAGAACCGTCTAATATTAGTGTTGCTAGTGGAATGGCACGTACCCTTCCGTGTCGGCGGGTGTTGACAGTGGGAACCGACATGGCGATCGGTAAAATGTCAACTAGCCTAGAGTTACATTGGGCGTCAAAACTGCGGGGCTGGCGTTCTAAATTCCTCGCCACGGGGCAAACTGGGGTGATGTTAGAAGGAGATGGTGTGGCTTTAGATGCCGTGCGGGTAGACTTTGCCGCCGGTGCTGTGGAACAGATAGTTATGCGCTATGGCAAAAACTACGACATCTTGCACATTGAAGGACAAGGTTCGCTGTTACACCCTGGTTCAACAGCAACTCTACCCCTAATCCGTGGTTCGCAACCAACCCAACTAGTTTTGGTACATCGGGCAGGACAAGTCCATGTACGCAATCATCCCCATGTAATCATTCCACCTTTACCAGAGGTGATTCGACTGTATGAAAGTGTAGCTAATGCAGGTGGTGCTTTTGGAAGCGTTTCTGTGGCGGGTATAGCGCTAAACACAGCCCATTTAGATGAGTCTGCGGCTCAGGAAAGCATCGCTCAAACAATAGCAGAAACGGGGCTACCTTGCACCGATGTAGTCCGCTTTGATGCCAATGTGCTTTTGGATGCGGTGATGAAGAGTTAAGTTATGGCTAGTAACAAAAATGACATTTAGAGAGTACTTTTTGCAAATCGAACACGCTGTTAGGCAATTATTTGATACGCTTTGATTATACCACAGTCTGGCGCAGTATAGACCGCTTAATACCGCGATCAATCACCCTCATGCACTCAACTTTTTGGACTCCTTCGTGCCTCTTGGGGAATGTTTGCGTAATCGGGTTGGCTCCACGCATTTATTCCCCAAGATATATTTAGTGAACTTCGACAAGCATGGGCTAATTTCAGAGATAACTTCTGTAATTGCTGCTTGGGTGCCGAATCCTCTATGGCTTTGCCCAGTGCCACCATTGCAGCCTCTACATCTTTGTTCTCCACTAGAGCTAACTCACCCCAGTAAAGTTCCCAAAAACGCTTATTGGCGTCAGCAACCTCGTTTACATTCGTTGATGTGGCGATTTTTGCGGCAACCTGAGAAGCCTCTGTGTATAGCTTCAACTGGCGATCAAGAAATGGCTTTGTAGCTTCAATACGACGGCTTTCAGCAAATCTTTCTGCCTCAGTCTCTGCCTGGGCAAGTTCAATACGGCGGTTTTCAGCAAACCTTTCCGCCTCAGTTTTTGCCTGAGCAAGTTCCTTGTCCGATTTGTCGCGCCAAATCATAACTCCCCAAAGAAAACTACCAAATGCTCCTAAAGGAGTTAGTAGTTTTAGTGTTTGTTCAAACGAAGACGGAAATAAACTCAAGGTTTACCTCTAACCATTTATTCAACTGTACTTTGGTGGTCTAACCTCTATATTAAGCCTTTAGGGAAGTCTAATACCCTTATTGTTAGTAAGTATTATTTTGCACTTAAAGTCTAAGTTCAAAGACTTTATCAGCCGTCCGATGCCGCGCATATTAGATGGCTTAATTTGCAATCGCCTTTCAGCAACTGTCTAACTGCTGAAGGGCGAAGTATTACACTGGTTTGACAATAATTCTAGCTTGAGGAGCTTCACCTCTTAGAGGGTGTAGGCTGTGATGGATAACATCCGTAACTACAAAATAAAGGTATCTTCCCTGTGGAGTTGAAAAAGAAATTTTTTCTCCAATGCTAGGTACTCTAGTAAATTCATGCAATTCATAATGCTCAGGTTTGCTACCATGTAGCATTACTAAAACTTTTACAAACATCTCTTATATTGTTCTTGGATCTTTGATATTTAAACTTGTGTTTGGTTCAAGTAGAAGACTAATGCTTTACCTCACAGTCGAGTTTAGCCTTTGGTAAACACTGATGCGTCGTTCCATGCATTGTTGGGCTATGCTTTGGGAGGTACTTTCCCCCCCATTACAACAATTGCAACAGTAGCTACTACTCCAGCAACTGGCCCCACCACCTTCAGTACATCACCTACAACATTAAGTGCGTGCCACCAAACGTTATTATTATCTGTGTTCATATCTTTGATAATTTCGCTGATTTTTATCCCAAGTTTTCCAACTTCTAATGTTTGCTCGGCAATTTTCAGGCGTGTTTCATCTGTTTGAGCAGATCTAGCTAAAATCTCCATTACATTGGAAACTGTATTCAGACAGTTACTCACACCACTTAGTGCTGCTTTTTGACTGTCTTTGGCTGCACCAACAACCTCTTTTAATCCTTGAACAGTCTCTTTCAGCAGTTCAATAAACTGCGGCATATTCTGTATTAAAACTTCTAGATGTCTTAGGCTGAGTTGCCCTTTTATCGCTAAAATCTGAATTTCTTTTAACTGTTCCGGTGTAACATTTTTCAGGTCTTTCAATCCAGTTATTTGTTTGGCTTCCTCAAGGACGTGCTGATTGTTTGGTTCCATATAGATAAGATAGTTACAGGCTATGGTAACTACCACTGTGCTTTTGTCAGTTCCGGAAAATTAGAAACTTCTCTTTAGAGTTGCTGCCATCCTAAAAACAAATCACCAGTTACCTAGACGAGCACTTGCGATCGCACCTGTGGAATGTCAGTTGTTAAACAACAGCGTTCGCTCTAGGCGTAGATGAGTTTGCGGCTGAGGATGCGATCGCTTGGCAGCAAAACTGCGAGAATTAAATATAGATCCAGATACCATTTAACTTCCACGCTGTCTTGCTTGTGCCTGTTAGCTCGAATGCTATGGATCTTCAGGAAAAACCCATTTTGGCGGTTCTGCCATTTTTTTCCGCAGACGTTCTTGTGCCAACTCCAGCATTGTCTCTAAGGGAGTCTCTTCAATAAATTTTGCAGCTGACTCTCTAAACTCGGTATTGGGGCATTTATCCCCTAAAACACACCCATTAACACAGGCTACAGCGCAGTTAATCTTTTGCTCCACAGTACATTCCTCTCTCTAAAAGTTATGAGTTATAAGTTGTGAGTCATGATTTTCATCTCTAACTCTTAACTCTTTACTATCAGGCATGACCTACAGGTAAATTTTACCTTGCCAGTTGGTATCTCATTAGTCTAAATACTCACTATTTAGAAAGTTATGAGTTATGAGTTATGAGTTATGAGTTATGATTTTTACTCCTAACTCCTCACTCCTCACTTTTATAAAGGGCGCTCATGTCAGAACTGTTTGCTACTACTGGAACTATAGCCGCGATCGCCACTGCTGTTGTCCCCCAACAGGGTAGTGTTGGGATTGTGCGGGTGTCCGGTTCTCAAGCAATGGCAATCGCCCAAAGTCTCTTTCATGCACCAGGGCGACAAGTTTGGGAAAGTCACCGGATTCTCTACGGTTACATTCGCCATCCCCAGACGCAACAACTGGTAGATGAAGCCCTGTTGCTGATTATGAAAGCACCCCGTTCTTACACCCGTGAAGATGTTGTAGAATTCCATTGCCACGGGGGAATTATGGCAGTGCAGCAAGTGTTGCAACTGTGTTTAGAAAATGGGGCTAGACTAGCGCAACCGGGAGAATTTACCCTCCGCGCCTTTTTGAATGGACGGTTGGATTTAACTCAAGCCGAAGGTATTGCTGATTTAGTGGGAGCTAAATCGCCCCAAGCGGCTCAAAGTGCCTTAGCTGGTTTACAAGGAAAATTAGCTCATCCGATTCGGCAGTTACGCGCTAACTGTTTGGATATTTTGGCAGAAATTGAAGCTCGGATTGATTTTGAGGAAGACCTTCCGCCGTTGGATGATAAAGCGATTGTATCAGAAATTGATAAAATTGCCGCAGAAATAACTAAGTTATTGGAAACCAAAGATCAAGGTGAGTTGCTACGCACTGGTTTAAAAGTGGCAATTGTTGGGCGTCCAAACGTGGGTAAGTCGAGTTTATTGAACGCTTGGAGCCGGAGCGATCGCGCCATTGTGACTGATTTACCAGGTACAACCCGCGATGTGGTGGAATCTCAGTTAGTTGTCGGTGGAATTCCCGTACAAGTGCTAGATACTGCGGGGATTCGGGAAACAACAGACCAAGTGGAAAAAATTGGCGTCGAGCGATCGCATCGTGCTGCAAATGCAGCTGATTTAGTCTTGCTTACCATTGATGCTTCCGCAGGTTGGACAGAAGGCGATGAAGAAATTTATGAAAAAGTACAACACCGTCCGTTGATTCTAGTGATTAACAAAATTGATTTATTGGAAGAAAGTGATAGGAAAAGTCTTCAAGCCAAAATCCCAAATGTAAAATCTAAAATTGTCACAGCTGCAGCCCAAAATCAAGGTATTGACGCTTTAGAAACAGCAATTTTAAAGATAGTTCAATCTGGGAAAGTACAAGCTGCTGATATGGATTTAGCTATTAACCAAAGACAGGCAGCAGCCTTAACTAAAGCTAAAATGTCTTTGGAACAAGTGCAAGCAACAGTTACCCAGCAGTTACCTCTTGATTTTTGGACAATTGACTTACGAGGTGCGATTCAAGCTTTAGGAGAAATTACTGGAGAGGAAGTAACAGAATCCGTTTTGGAAAGGATTTTTAGCCGTTTCTGTATTGGCAAATGACTTTATATAGAACCCAAAGTTTTCCTTTGTTAATTTCATAAAAAAGCAGAGAAATATTATGCCACTTTTTAGAGAAAATGTTGATTTCTTCTTTGAAGAATTTATCAAAGTTAGTATTGGAGGAGGTGGGGATGCTAGTGTCTGGGCAGTCGGCAGTTATCAGGGAGAATTCATTTTAACTGTCATTGAGAAAAAAATAGATTCTTTAACTATAAATGACATAGTTGATAAACCAGCTTTTTTTTTGTTACAAGACCTCATGAAATTTTCTCCTTGTTGGGAATACGATGGGGCAGCACTTGCTTTAGCGAATAAATTGGCAGTAGGAGTTAAAAGTTATGAGTGATGAGTTATAAATTTATAACTCATCACTTATAACTCATAATTCATAACTCATTTTCTGTAGCGATCGCTCTTGGGATATTACCAGCAGTTGCCAGTTGCACTGTAAAAGTAGAACCTTCAGATAATTTACTTTTTACAGAAACAGATCCACCACAGCGCAGCAGCAATTGCTGTACTATCGTTAACCCTAACCCAGCACCACCATTATCTTCGGTTGCTGCTGTACGCACGCGATAAAAGCGATCGAAGATTTTGGGAATTTCGTTTTCCGCAATACCGATACCTGTGTCGCGGAATTCTAATTGGACATAATCGCCTTGATTACGGGCACGCACCCATACTTGACCTCCATTAGGGGTAAACTTAAGACTGTTGTGTAGTAGATTAATTACAATTTGTCTGAGTTTACCAGTCACGCACCAAACAGATGGGAGTTCAGTCGGTACGGTGTAGGCTAGCATAATTCCTTTTTCTTGGGCTACAGGTTGGTAGGTACTGACTACTCCAGGTACTATATCTGAGAGACGCACCAACTCCAAAGTCGTCCCGTCCAAATTCTGTTCTAGCTGCACCAGTTCCAAGAAACCAGTAATCAGGGAGTTTTGCTGATCGCACTGGGTATTTAACATCTGTAAATAACGTTGTCGTTGTGGTGGTTTAAGATTAGGGGAATTTAATAATGAAAGTGCTGTTTTCATGTGCGTCAAAGGTATACGCAGTTCCTGACAGACATTTTTCAGGTATTCATCTTTGAGTTGCTCTTTGTTGTGCAGTTCTTGATTTTGCTGCTCCAACTTATTAGTGCGTACTGTGATGATTTGACGATTAATTTCATCTTGTCGGAGGAGTTGTTTTGCCAACAGTTGATTCATAAGTGCGGCTTGAGGCACGGTTGGACAAATAAAACTAGTAGGTAAAATTGAGGATGATTCTGGTGCAATCGCTTGTTGGATACCATTTAATACTTGTTGAATTACTCTCCCCTCAACAGTAGTTATAATCAGCAACGGCTGGTTTTTATTAGTATTTACCTTCCCCGATGTCTGATTTTTGCGTTTTTTAAGTGGTCGATGAGCCAAAATTAAACTGCAAAACTGGGGCGATAACACCATTAGAAAGTTTTCCCGTCGCATTTGGCTATCTGGTGGTAGGTAAACGGGAACATAATTAGATGATGGGGATGAGAGAGATGAGGAGATATTTAATCTTTCTTCTTCCTTATCTTCCCCTGCTTCCCCTTTCCTACTCTCGTCAATCTGGCAAGTATAAATGAGACTAGACGCACCTACCGAGGATTGATAACGCGCTAATTCTGATTGCCAAATTTTATCTGGTGGTAGCTTCACCCAGAGAGTGGCTGCAATTTGCTGCTCAATGAGTAAGTCAATTTGCGCTCTCACCAGTGATAGCAGAGTAGCAGGACTGAGGGACAATGGTTTAGGAGGCGCTTGCACTCCCATAACCAGTTGATAAACAGACAGATCCTTAGCCAGAGAAACATTCATGAGTCAAGCACAATTTGGATGAAGCAAGAAATAATTCTGTCTTCGATTTTCACCTTTATGTGTGCATTTTTTACAAAATCACCACGGAAAGAAACATTAACTATAAAAAACTCTACCCACGAGGGGGCAGGGGGCAGGGGAGCAGGGGAGCAGGGGAGCAGGGGAGCAGGGGAGCAGGGGAGCAGGGGAGGCAGGGGAGCAGGGGAGCAGGGGAGAAGTTGCAGAAAGTTTTTCTCCTCTGCCCCTCTGCTTCTTATGCCCCTCTGCCCCTCTGCCTCTTCCAATGCCCAAATTAAGCTTGTACGTTAAGTCTTTCGTTTAAAGCGTCGCGTGCGTGTTCTCGGTCGTCAAAATGGATTTTTTCGGTGCCGAGAATTTGGTAGTCTTCGTGACCTTTACCAGCAAGCAGCACTCCATCACCGGGTTGTGCTTGTAAAATAGCGGTACGAATTGCGATCGCTCGATCGCAAATTACTGTTGGCTGCACTGTGTCAGCTATTCCCGCCAAAATATCTTGCAAAATCCTTTCTGGGTCTTCAGTGCGGGGATTATCTGATGTCACCACTGCCACATCAGCTAATTCAGCAGCAATTTTACCCATTTTTGGGCGCTTAGTGCGATCGCGATCGCCTCCACAACCAAATACACAAATCACTTTTCCAGGTATAAAGGGACGCGCAGCTTTCAATAAATTTTCCAAGCTATCGGGCGTGTGGGCATAATCCACAATCACGCTAATATCCTGCTCAGTACTAATTTGTACCCGTTCCATCCGTCCGGGAACTCCAGGGAATTCAGGTATCACAGCTGCCACTAACTGCAAATCTAGCCCTAAGTGCAAAACTGCTCCGACAGCTGCTAAAAGATTTTCTAAATTATATTGTCCGACTAGGGGCGATTGAAAAGCCACATCACCTTTTGGTGTATGTAGTGTCCCACTAACACCATTTGGCTGGTAACTTAAATCGCTCATCCATAAATCAGCGCTGTTGTCGTTGACGCTGTAACTCCAAACCCGTTCGGAATCCAACGAGGCAATTAACCGCTTCCCGTAAGAATCATCAGCATTAATTATTGCCCGTCCCTTGAGATAATTAGGACTAAACAATAACGCTTTGGCAGCAAAGTAATCTTCCATATCGCTGTGATAGTCGAGATGGTCTTGAGTAAGATTACTAAATACTGCCACCTCAAATTCACAACCCAACACTCTACCTTGGGCCAAAGCGTGAGAACTGACTTCCATCACCCCGAACTCACTCCCAGCCTTTACCGCCTCTGCTAGCTGTTGTTGCAGTTCCACTGCAAAAGGGGTAGTGTGGGCAGCAGTTTGCTCAAAACCTGCCCAACGAGTGTAGAGAGTTCCCATCAAAGCTGTAGCTAAATTAGCTTTGTTGAGTATAAATTCAATTAGATGAGTAGTTGTAGTTTTGCCATTTGTACCAGTCACACCTACCAACTTGAGTTTTCGCCCTGGATAACCATAAAAAGCACTGGCTATCTGCGCGCAAGCTTGAGTGATGTTACTTGCACTAATGACCACAGCCTGATTTGTGGGAGGATTTTTTTGTGCAGCTTCGGGAGAAACGATCGCAGCTACAGCCCCCGATGCGATCGCACTTTGCCAAAATTCCCCACCATCAACCCGCGTTCCTGGCATGCCAATAAACAAATCACCCACGCGACAAGCATGAGAATTCGTCTTTAAACCCCTAACTTCCACATCCTCTAAAGTTGGATAACTAGGCAATTGCTCAACACTGTCTACCGCCGTTAGTAATTCCCGCAATTTCATTTTGTGAACCTCGTCACATTCTTGATCTTGCGCTTATTCTGCATTATTTTTTTCTAATTGGCTAAATATTTACGCAACATTTGCTCTAACTGCTGCACACTAGCACGAGGAGAAGGACGCGGCAATGGTTTCTCACTTCCTTCCTCATCTTCTACGCCTCTGTAGTTCGATAAATAAAGTACTGGCACTTCATACTCATACGCAGAAAACCAATCTTCACGAGTCGTAATATCCCTAACTTCCAACTCGAAACTGAGATTTTGGATTTGTTCTAGCTTTTCTTGCAAGCCTTCACATAAATGACAGCCGGGTTTACTGTATAAAATTAATTGCATTCTTGATATGAGTTGGCGCAAGAAGTTATAAGTTTAGAATAACGTAGACGCTTGGGCTTGTCGCAGGCTACCGCAGAGGGCACGGAGGAGAAGGGTGAAAGCTCATTGATTCATGAAAGTAGTCTAATGACCAAATTCTGTGACAATGATTAACAACCAATCAGAATACTGTATTTAAGCTACTCATGAGCCAAAGTTCTCAAAACAGCCCTTTACCAGGCAAACCTGTTCAATCATATTTCCAGTGGTTATACGCCTTCTGGAAATTCTCTCGCCCTCACACAATTATTGGTACAAGTCTGAGTGTTTTGGGTTTATATTTAATTGCCATTGCCATCAGTAGAGACGCGATTAATCATATTTCTACAGACGCGATGAATCTTGTCTCTACGTATTCCCTACTCCCTGTCTTCGGTGCATGGATTGGTTGTCTGTGTGGCAATGTTTATATTGTGGGGCTGAATCAATTAGAAGATGTAGAAATTGACAAGATTAATAAGCCTCATTTACCCTTAGCGTCTGGTGAGTTTTCTCAGCAAACTGGGCAATTAATTGTCGCTTCTACTGGGATTTTGGCGCTGGTTGTGGCGTGGCTAACTGGCCCGTTTTTATTGGGCATGGTAGCAATTAGTTTGGCCATTGGTACTGCTTATTCTTTACCACCAATTCGCTTAAAACAGTTTCCCGTTTGGGCGGCGCTGTGTATTTTTTCAGTGCGCGGTACGATTGTTAACTTAGGGTTATATCTGCATTACAGTTGGGCATTGCAACAAAGCCAAACAATTCCGTCTGTGGTATGGGTGCTGACGTTATTTATATTGGTGTTTACCTTTGCGATCGCCATCTTTAAAGATATCCCCGATATGGAAGGCGATCGCCTCTACAATATTACTACTTTCACTATCAAACTTGGCCCTCAAGCTGTGTTCAATCTATCTCTTTGGGTAATAACTGCCTGCTATGTGGGAATAATTCTGGTTGGGGTGCTAAACGTCGCCTCAGTTAACGCTATATTCCTGGTAGTTACTCATTTGGGGCTGTTGGCTTGGCTGTGGTTGCGGAGTTTGACGGTAAACTTACAAGAGAAAAGTGCGATCGCTCAATTCTACCAATTTATCTGGAAACTCTTTTTTATGGAATATCTGATTTTTCCTATCGCCTGTCTTTTGGCTTAGACAATGTTAGAAACCTTTCCCACTAGTTCGATTATCGCTGCTGTTGTAGTTGTTCTGAGTCTGTCAATCCTTGGCTATTTCGCTTGGAAAACTTTGATCACCTCAGACTTGTTTCAAAAAGGTATCAATCTTGCCCAAGCTAAAGATTACCAAGGTGCAGAAGCGGCCTTTCGCAAAGTGATTTCTATCAACTCTACTAATGATGTAGTGCGCTTGTTTTTGGGAGATGTTTTAAACCAGCAAGGACAAGTAGAAGAAGCAACAGAATTATTTCGGGAAGTAATTCGCCGCAGTCCGAAAAATCCTGATGCTTACTTGCGTCTGGCGAATATCCTTATGCAGCAAGAGCGAGAAGAAGAAGCTAAAACTAACCTGCAAAAAGCTAAAGATTTATTACAAAAACAGCGCCAACCTGAAAAAGCTAAAAAAATCACTCAACTGTTAGATAAAATGAGTGCTAAGTCAAATGAATCTTAACTTTAATCAGAATTGCCAAGATTAAATTTTCCTGTTGTGTCTCCTAATTTTTTGCCATTCCCATCATTATGGTGAGAATGGTTTTTATTTGGTAATTTAGTATTGTATACCATAATTATGTCCGCAATTTTCGCACGTTTGACCAATCTCTTCACAGACCTTATAATTTCCATCGGATGCGCCACAAGCTTCATAGCTACAATTAATTCATTTAGGCTTTATAAGAAAAAATATTGTGAATTTTAAATTATATCATGTCTGCTTGATTGCTTATTAAACCCGAAGAACCCCACCCCGCCAAAGCTGTGCTTTGTCTCCCCTCCCCGCCTGCGGGGAGGGGTTGGGGGTGGGGTTCTTTTATTATGGGTAATTTGGCGGACATGATATTATTTATGTTTGCAAAACAGTGATGATACTAACAGCCTTTTTGTTTTGTAAAGACATATTGTAGTTTATTTAAGCAGTACAGAAATTAGACACACTGTATCACTAATATTTTGGTACTAGAATAGTATTCAGCAAAGGTAGATATTTAGTAGTAGATTTTATAAATTAAACAATCCAGTCTTTATGTCAAATATAATATCAGAATTGTGGACTAACTTTTTGACATCAGAATCATTTATTCCACATGGACACTGCTATTTATGGCAAACGAATTTAGTTTGGTTACACATATTATCTGACGGATTCATTGCACTAGCTTATTACTCGATTCCAGCTACACTCTTTTACTTTGTTCGCAAGCGACAAGATTTGCCCTTTGATTGGATTTTTTTGCTGTTTAGTGGATTTATCGTAGCTTGCGGCACTACTCATTTAATGGAGATTTGGACACTTTGGCATCCAACTTATTGGGTGTCGGGGTTTATCAAAGCAGTAACTGCAACAATATCTGTAATTACCGCGTTAGAGCTTGTGTCTTTAGTTCCACAAGCACTGGCACTTCCTAGCCCTACTCAATTAGAAGAAGCAAATCAAGAACTTCAAACCCAAATAGCTGAACGCTTATCGGTAGAGGAAGAACTGCGAAAATACCAGAATCATCTTGAAGAAATGGTTGCTGTTCGCACCAATGAAATTACTAAAACTAACGAGCAATTACAACAAGAAATTCTTGAACGTCAACGCATCTTAGAAGTTCTCCGACAAAGCGAAGAACGCTACCGTTACTTGGCTGAGGCAATTCCTCAACTTGTTTGGACAACTAAACCTAACGGTGAATGCGATTATTTTAATCAAAATTGGTGCGAATACACTGGGCTAACACTAGAACAATCTTTGGGTTCTGGTTGGTTGGCCGCATTGCATCCAGATGATGTTCAAAAAGCTGATAAGGCGTGGTCTGATGCTGTCAAAAATAGCACTATATATAACAATGAATATCGCTTTAGACGAGCTGCTGATGGCTCTTATCGTTGGCAGCTAGCACGAGGTCTACCACTCAAAGATGAGCAAGGTTTTGTAGTCAAATGGTTTGGAACCTGTACAGATATCCACGAACAAAAACAAATACTTGAAGAACGAGCGCACCTACTGGAATTAGAACAAGTAGCACGAGCGAAAGCAGAAACAGCCAATCGAATTAAAGATGAATTTTTAGCCATCCTCTCTCACGAATTACGTACTCCACTCAACGCAATTCTCGGCTGGTCTAAGTTGTTGCAAACCCGCAGGTTAGACCAAACAAAGGCATCTGAAGCCTTAGCCACAATCGAGCGAAATGCTACCTTACAAGTTCAACTCATTGAGGACTTGCTGGATATTTCCAGAATTTTACAAGGTAAACTGACGCTGAATATCACGAAGATTAACCTCAACTCTACGGTATTGTCGGCACTGGAGACAATGCAGTTAGCAGCAGAAACAAAATTGATTGAGGTGAATACAGTATTTGAACCGGGTGTGGGACAAATTATGGGCGACTCGACTCGTTTGCAACAAGTCGTCTGGAATCTCCTTTCTAACGCAATCAAATTTACACCCAGGGGAGGAAAGGTAGAAGTGCGGCTCCAAGAAACTGATGGCTATGCTCAAATAATCGTTAGCGATACAGGTAAAGGAATTAGCGCTGACTTTTTGCCATTCGTGTTTGATTACTTCCGCCAAGCAGATAGCACCTCTACAAGAAATTTTGGTGGATTAGGGCTGGGATTAGCAATTGTGCGTAATATCATCGAAATGCATGGCGGCATTGTCAAAGCAGATAGCCACGGTGAGGGTCAAGGGACAATATTTACTGTTAGCTTACCGCTTCTACCAGATGAAAGTCCAAGGCTGACGGATGAACAAAATTACCCTACATTCTTAGCTTCTAATTCCTTACCTCTGAATGATATCAGGATTTTAGTTGTCGATGATGATACTGATTCACGAGATTTTGTTGCTTTTGTATTAGAGCAAGATGGGGCTTTTGTGATGACAGTATCTTCCGCTGAAGAAGCATTACAAACTTTAGCAGAGGTCAAGCTAGATGTGTTGGTAAGCGATATTAGTATGCCCGATATGGATGGCTATATGTTAATACATGAAGTGAGAACTCGGACACCAGAACAAGGTGGGCAAATCCCAGCAATTGCCTTGACTGCCTTTGCGAGAAACGATGACCAAGAAAAAGCCCTAGAAGCTGGGTTTCAGATGCATTTATCCAAACCTATTAATCCAGAAAAATTAATTGCAGCGATTGTTAAATTGATGGAAATAAAAGTTTCAGTAATTACCTAAAAATGAATTTTTACTTTTAATAAGTTACCATTTATTAGACTTCTTGCATCAATCAAAAAACCCTCACCCTAAATCCCTCTCCCAACTTGGGAGAGGGACTTTGAAATGTCTCTTGTGTAGAAATAGACATTTATATGAGATTACACTTGTATCAAGTTAGCTTAATCACTTATAATTCCTGCTATAACTCCGCCAAAGCTACGCTTTTGCTCCCCGAATAGCTAGTGAGGAAGGGCTGAGATGGGGTATTTTTATGATCGCAATTAACCGAACTTGATATTAGATGTAAACCAAGCAGGTAAGGTAAGAAAAATGCTGAAAAACAAGAATCTACTGATAGCAGCTATTATCTGCTTGTGTTTGAGCAATGGAAATACTGCCTTTGGTCAAAATGTTGGCGTTATCTTAGCAAAAATTCAAAATACTCAGTCCGCAGTTATTCGGAACAAAAATGCAGTTGCTAACTTTGAGCAAGGAAGCAATCTCTATAAACAGGGAGATTTAAAAGGAGCGGAGGCGGCTTTTCGAAAGGCAATTGAACTCGAACCCAATTTTGCACAAGCTTATATTGCCTTGGGAAATACTCTCGACGATCGCGGTAAACCACAAGAAGCGATCGCTCAATACAATAAAGCCATTAGTCTCGATCCTCAAGACTCTAGAGCATATTTTAATCTGGGTTTGACTTTAGCAAGACTGAATCAGTTAGAACCTGCGATCGCCCAATATCAGAAAGCCATCAGCCTTGAACCCAAGTATGCTGAAGCTCACTATAACTTAGGAAACGCTCTCTACGCTCAAGGCAAGCTCAAAGAAGCAGTTACCGAGTATACAGCAGCTATTCGCCTCAAACCAGACTATGCGCCGACTTACACCCGTTTAGGAAATGCTCTCTACGATCAAGGTGAGCTAGCAGAAGCAGTTACTCAGTATAAAAAATCTATTAGCTTCGATCCTAACTATGCAGACGCTCACTATTACTTAGGAAACGCCTTGTACGCTCAAGGAAAGCCAGCAGAAGCAATCGCCAACTATACCGAAGCCATTCGCCTCGCTCCGAAAAATCCAGCAGGTTATAATGCCTTGGGAAATACTCTATACGCTCAAGGCAAACTAGAAGAAGCGATCGCACATTACCAAAAAGCCATCAGCTTCGCTCCTAACTATGCAGACGCTCACTATAATTTAGCAAGTGCTTTTTACGCTCAAGGCAAGCTCACAGAAGCAATCGCTGGCTATACCGAAGCGATTCGTCTCGATCCCAAACACGCACAAGCTTACACAGGTTTGGGAAATGCGATGGACGATCGAGGTAAACCTCAAGAAGCGATCGCACATTACAAAAAAGCCATTAGTCTCGTTCCCAATGATGCATTCACTTACTATAATTTGGGAATCACTTTGGGAAGACAACAACAGCCAAAAGAAGCGATCGTTAATCTCAAAAAAGCCAGAGAATTATTCCAAGCTGAGAAAAACAAGGAGATGGTTGAGCAAGTCGATCGGCTAATCCAAAAAATTAATACCCAAACGAATTGAATAAAGGTATGGGGCATGAGGAGGGGAGGAGCAGGGGAGCAGGGGAGCAGGGGAGCAGGGGAGCAGAGGAGCAGAGGAGCAGAGGAGAATAACTACCTGACAAATGACAAATGACAAATGACAAAGGCAAAGTGTACCTCGTAGGTGCTGGGCCTGGAGATGTAGCATACTTGACAGTAAAAGCTTACAATCTTTTAGCTACTGCTCAGGTGTTAGTTTACGATGCTTTAGTAGATGCTCAATTATTGCAGTGCGTACCAGATGATTGCTTGAAGTTAGATGTTGGTAAACGCGGTGGCAAACCCAGTACAAGCCAAGCAGAGATTAATAAGTTACTGGTAAAACACTGTCTGCAAGGAAGACAAGTTATACGGCTCAAATCAGGCGATCCGTTGATTTTTGGGCGTTGCACTTCCGAAATTGAAGCGTTGAAAGCATCCGGTTGTGATTTTGAACTAGTACCAGGAATTTCCTCAGCCCTTGCAGCGCCTTTGTTGGCAGGAATTCCCCTGACAGATCCGGTGTTAAGCCGCACTTTTGCAGTGCTTACAGCTCACGAACCAGAGGTTTTAGACTGGGAGGCACTGTCACGCTTAGAGACGCTGGTAATTTTAATGGGAGGGCGACATCTACGAGAGATTGTAGATCAGCTGGTGCAGCATGGGCGATCGCACTTAACACCCATTGCCATCATCCGTTGGGCAGGAACTCCCGATCAACAAATTTGGACGGCGCAACTGGGCAATATTCTAGAACTTACCGCCGGATTATCCCTTTCCCCAGCAGTAATTGTGATTGGCGAAGTTGTTGGGCTACGCAAGTACTTACAACCTGAGAAAATAGATTGTCAGGTTTCTACTACAGCCAAAACTTTTAGCCCCCCTGCTATGTCAAGCAATTTTCCCCTATCTCCTCTTCCCCTTACTGGTAAAATGATCTTGGTAACACGTTCAGTTGGCCAATCGAGTCAATTTAGCGATCGCCTCATTGCATCAGGTGCAACCGTCATCGAAATGCCTACCTTAGAAATCGGCCCCCCCTCCAGTTGGGAAGCTTTGGATAATGCGATCGCTCATTTATCTGACTTCGACTGGTTAATTTTCACTTCTACCAATGGCATAGACTACTTTTTTGAAAGGCTAACTACTCAAGGTAAAGATAGCCGTGCCTTAGCTGGCATCAAAATTGCCGTCGTTGGTGAGAAAACAGCCCAAAGTCTCAAACAACGCTCTTTGCAAGCAGATTTTATTCCCCCCAACTTTGTTGCCGATTCTTTAGTGGAAAATTTCCCAGATAAATTAGATGGTAAAAAGGTGTTATTTCCCAGAGTTGAAAGCGGCGGCAGAGAAGTTTTAGTTAAGGAATTAACTCTCAAGGGAGCAAAGGTGATAGAAGTTGCGGCATATCAATCTTGTTGTCCTAGTAGTATTCCACCTGCGGCAAAGTTAGCTCTCCAAAACCGCAAGGTAGATGTGATTACCTTTGCCAGTTCTAAAACTGTACAATTTTTCTGTCAACTTACTAATAATATATTTTCCCACAACTCTGATGCTAGCCAATTCTTAGAGGGAGTTTGTATTGCCTCTATCGGCCCCCAAACCTCCAAAACTTGTCATGATTTATTCGGACACGTGGATGTAGAAGCCCAAGAATACACTTTAGATGGTTTAACCCAAGCACTGATCGCATGGGCAACTTCGTAGATAAGGGAGCAGGGGAGCAGGGGAGCAGAGGGGCAGGGGAGCAGGGGAGCAGGGGAGCAGAGGAGAATGACAAATGACAAATGACAAATGACAAAACGTATAATCGGCTTAACTGGAGGTATTGCCTGTGGCAAAACCACTGTCACTAATTATTTAGCTAGCACTTATAACCTGCCAATTTTGGATGCAGATATTTATGCTAGAGAGGCAGTATCTTTAGGTTCGCCTATTCTACGTGCGATCGCTCAACGTTACGGTGAACAAATTTTACTACCAGATGGCAGCCTCAACCGTCAAAAGCTAGGTGAAGTTATCTTTAATCGTCAAGATGAACGCAACTGGATAGAGGATTTGATTCATCCTGATGTACGCGATCGTTTTCTCAAAGCAATTGCTCAATCTTCATCACAAATACTGGTGTTAGTAGTGCCTCTATTATTTGAAGCTGGGATGACTGATTTGGTAACAGAAATCTGGGTAGTGCGTTGTTCCCAAGAGCAACAACTACAAAGATTGATACAACGAAACCATTTAAGTCCAGAACAGGCACAAGCTAGGATTAACAGCCAATTATCCATCGAAGAAAAAGTGGCTCATGCAGATGTGGTTTTAGATAACTCTTCTACCCTAGAAGTACTACTGAAGCAGATAGATGTAGCTCTAGCTACGACGAGTAGTGACTAAATTATATTGATATTCAAATATATACATATATGACATTTTCAAGACATAAAAAGCTTATTAATTAATACTAGATAGTTAAGCAAAAAACTTATATCTCACCCAATATTGTCTAACAGTTAGGTGATTTTACAGTTGAATCTGCGATTAATAGTACTGTAAATTTAAAAGAATGGCTTTTAAATAAATTATAACTTCTATTTTTTAAATGTTTTTAAGTGCCTTCTCTTCAATCATAGCAGGTATGAACTTAAGTTTTAGTTTTTTAAATAAATTAGCTCTGGCTATCTCTCCAGTAACAGAATTAAAACAAAAGAATAAAATCCATGATTACAGACAACAAGTTTGTGGAGGCGACTACATATTTGAGCGTCTCAATGAAGGAACAATCGGGTACATGACTGGAGTAGGGAAAAGCGTTAAAGCTTGCGATCGCATTATCTTACGAGAAGGTTGTGAATCTTATCAATATCAAGTTGAAGAAATTGATTACTATTCAGATCCATCTGATATGTGGATAGCTTTACTCAAGCAAATACCGAATGACTAAATATAAGGTGATTTCTCACGAAGAATATACCCAGGTTGACGAGTTTCGACTTCACTCAACTCTCAATCCCTTAGTTGGTTGAGCGAAGTCGAAACCAACGGCGACGGTAGATTTATTAACGGAAATTGCCTAAAAAGATGCAAAAGATTTGGGTTATCTTTATCAAGATGCATTACTAAACCATCAACTGCTAAGTGATGATGATCTATCCACTGCTCCTGTGAATCTAGTAAAAAACTAAAGTAGGGGTTGACCTCTGGATGATTTTTAGTTAATTCTTCATAGCTTTGATAAACCAAAACTTTTACCCAACAAAGTCGTTTACTTTCCTTAATTAGATAAAGTCGGACTAAGCTGTTGAAGAAACTCAATATTTAAATTTAGCTTTTCTCCTAACCATAGGGAATGAACTGCGTGGTCTGCCACAGCATTCCCTGTCTCAGGATGAACGAGAATATCCAATCCATCACGATTGAGCATTAACCAAGGAACGACTTTATCAAACTGATTTGGTAAGAAAGCAACTTGATACATCGCTTTTGGATGGGGCCCGATGGGCTTGTCAAACCAGCGTCCGAGTTGCACGTCAAACCTAGCGCCTAATCCTTCGCGTACACGCGCAGCTACATCTCGACTCGCAGGATCGAAGTAAACATGAGCATGAAAACCAGCGATCTCGATAGTATCTTCTTCCATAGATCCACTTTTCGCTCTCAACTCTAATTTTGGGTAGCGGGCTTTTTATTTCTTACTAAAAAAGCAATGTCTGTGACGGGCTACGCCTACGCTCAATTTTAACCCAATACAGTGTAGTTAGGGAGCGGTTGTGGAGATTGAATTTACAGAGATCATTGATTGAGATAACTAACTTTTGTGGGGTAGGCAGCATACTAAACATTATCGTTAGCGCAGTCTCTCGCAGAGAAGTAGTGATCGCGCCGAAGTCTTGCCTACCCTAATTATGCAAGTTAAATGTGGAATAGCTTAGTAGTTAGTTAACGCTGACAGCGCTTGTAGTTTCTTTGACAACTTCATCTATTTTAGGAGTAACTGAAAGATGCACAACATGCACTGAACAAGGAGCATGGTGAAGAACATAGTTACTCACACTACCGAGAAATAGTTCCATCAGCCGAGAATGACCGCGACGCCCCATAACAATTAGGTCAGCGTCACAACTATGGGCTAAATCACAAATAACGCGACCAGGATTACCAACATTTTGTGTAAATTCCGTAGTCACACCTGCTGCGTTTGCTTGGGCACAGAAAGATTGCAACATCTGGATTCCTAGATTTTTAAAGGTATCCCACTGTTGTTGGTATAACTCAAAGCTTTGACTGGTCAATCCTGGATAGTAGTCCATATTAGACAGCATAGGTACATAAGGACTACCCTCTTCTTCTGAAGATAAAACATGAAGTAACATTAAGCTAGCTTGTGTTAACTTTGCTAAATCTAATGCTTCCTCAAAAACCTGCTGCCCTATTTCCGAGCGATCTAATGCAACTAGAATCTTTTTAAACATCATATAGACCTCCGATTTCATTGGTAATTGGTCTTTACGGTTTCGGGTTTCCAGATGCTGGATTGTCAAAAATGACTAATCCCTCAACTATGTTTACGACTTTTGAATTTTAAATCTCTTAAAGGTTTTCGCCTTATATTTATATTTATAGCAAAACAATTTGAGGAACTTGTGAGGAAAGCAAGCATTGCTTTTTGAGCATTAGAGAGCATCCCTTTTGGAATAAATATCTTTGGGTTCTGAGCCTAAATCCATATTTCAAAATTGCTATGCAGCATTAGTCACATCTTTCTTAAGATTGCTGGAAATAAGTCAGAAACAGGATTTTAGAAGAAGGCGATATGTGGATACTTGACAAAGGCAGAAGAATGTAAATGACGAAAATTTTCTAGGCGATCGCTAACTACAAACTGGAAAATTTGAGTGGATAACTATCAATGCTTTTGCTCTTGTTTTAAGTAAGTTATATTTTTGTTGAGAAATATTTGGATAATGAATAGCATAAAACGAGAGAAGTCAATATATTGCATACAACCGAAAAGGCTAAAGCATTAAACAATCCGGTTGACAATTGTCCATACTTCCCCATCAGAGCGGACGTAAGGAACGGAGATTGTCTTAAAGCCAGTAATAAAGGGCTTGTAATAAATTTGCCAATACATTGGACTCAGTTGATTAGCACAAGCCTTAAGAAAACGGACTTCTGCGGCCAGTTCACTTGCTAGTTGATTAATGCGTTGAGCATGAACCTGAGCCACTTCTTTGGCTTCCTCTAGCTGCTGCTGTTGGATAAGTTGTTTGGATTCACCTTGCGAACGCACTAACTTACCTTGTTTTTGTTTAATCTGGCCTTCCAAGGCGGCGATCGCTGCATCTATACCTTGGAGTTCAACAGATAATTGGGCATTTTCTCTAGCTTGACGGCGGTAAGCTTCCACCATCGCCTGGGGTGAATCATTCTCGCCAGAGATGACATTATTTTTTATCGTGAGTGCAGCGCGTTCTTCTAAAAGAATCTGAATTTGAGAGTTAAGCGCCGCTATTTCAGCCTGAGTTTGCTCCATAAATCGAGTTTTAAGTGCTGAGTAAATAGTTATCTAATTTTTTAAAAGCTTTTTGCGCCTTGGGTATCGAGAGAAAGCGATCGCACCTCGGCTGTAATTCCTTCTTCTTGCCAAGTAGCTAACATCGCCGCCTCCACAGCCTTTGAGTGTAACTTATCCGCTAAAGCTAACAGTGTCGGCCCCGCACCACTAATCACCATACCATAAGCACCAGCACTAACAGCTGCGATGTTGAGAGCATCATAACCAGGAATCAAAGCTTTGCGATAGGGCTGATGCAACTTATCTTGCAAAGCTGTCTTTAGCCATTGTGCGTTACCAGTTTCCAAGCCGCGCAACAATAATCCCAAATGTGCTGTATTGAAAATCGCATCGGCGCGACTTACCTCAGTAGGGAGAACACCCCGCGCCTCGGAAGTAGAAAGTTCAAAATTAGGAATAGCCACAACTGGTACAACATCTTTATGCCAGGGGACATCACAAATTTCCCAACTTGCGCCACTGGTAGCAGCAAGACGACATCCTCCCAACAAGGCTGGAACTACGTTATCAGGATGTCCTTCCATCGCGATCGCTAACTCCATCACCTGTGACTGGCTCATAGGCGTACCTTCAAGTTGATTAGCCGCAACCAACCCACCAACAATTGCTGTGGCCGAACTACCCAAACCCCGCGCCAACGGGACACCTAACTTAATCTCTATTTTCACAGTCGGCGGTGTTTGCTCTATGTGTTGATAGAACTTGACAAACGCTTGGTAAAGGAGATTGCTCTCATCAGTTTGGACTCGTTGGGCTTCTGTACCAGTGACATGAATAGTTAGCCCACCTTCTTCTTGGCGAGTGAACTTGAACTCGTTGTACAGTTTTAAAGCTGCACCGATGCAATCAAAACCAGGCCCCAAATTCGCAGTTGTGGCGGGAACAGTAACAGTAATGGTAGAAACAACAGACATTGGCAAAACTCACTAATCATCAACTAGCATCCCATGTAAAGGGTTGATTTGCTCATGAATTATGGTAGTTTTTTGTATGTAAGTTGCTAAATTGAGGTTAAAGAATACTGATTGAATGCAGTCTATCAGCCTAAAGTTGTTCTAAATAAAGAAAAAGTCTATTATATCTGCTACTAAACCCAACTTAAAGTATCCTCACTGATAGTTTAAAATGTATTTAACACGGTTAAAAAATCATTTGAAGAGTAAAAATATTCGCATTTTGGCAGTCATAAATAATTTTTAATCGCAAAGACATAAATAACGTTAGTAAAAATATTGTTTTTACACTCGCACGTTGATATAGCGTTTACTAATCACATGAGGTACATCATATTCCCCTCCTCGCTTGCGGGGAGGGGGTTGGGGGTGGGGTTCTTGTATCTCACTCAACTGAGAACCGCTGTAATAGTTTTAATTACTATAATTTCTAAAATTCAGCGAGCATATATTTTAATATCAAGTATTATGGCTTTTTACGTATTGATTATAAAAGAAAAGGAGGATGAGACCGGCGTCACTTACCGCTTTGGCCCACATGAAGATCGTCTCGGCTCTTTGTGGATAGATAAATTTAGTGGGGAAGTTAAAGAACTTCAAGAAACACCAGAGCAAAACTCGCAGGCATTTTTTCAACGATCAGCAGTAAAGGTTTGGCAAGATTGGAAAAAAGGATCTTTCCCAGAAAAAATATCTTGGGCATCTTGAGAATGATTGGGGATTGATAGCCTATCCATAGCGATCGGCTATCAATACTTTGTTCTTCCTCAGAAATGTACCTAGAAGTTCTCGAAGTTAGCGATCGCTCTTTCCACAGAAGAAAAGCTTACTTCAAAGTTCCCAAAACGGGCGCTACTTCAACCTCGGAAATTTGCGGCGGAACTAAGAGTCCCTTAGCATAAATCTGGGGATTGGTTTGCGAGACTATGGCATAAGACTGGCGAAGATTAGCATTGACTGCAACAGTCTTCACGTCGTACATCTGCATCGCCATCTTAGGATAGAAACCAATACCAATAATCATCAGCAGAAAACAGGCAGCGATAAACACCTCACGGGGTCTAGCATCTTCGTAGACTGCATCTTCTGGCACGAGACAGTCTGTACCAAAACAAACTGTTCCCTCATCTTCTTGATTTTCCAAGCCTGCATTATTAATGTCGCATAGCAGTGCTGCGTCTTTTCCATAAAATACCTCTCGCAGCATGGAAAGTAGATAAATCGGTGTGAGAATAACTCCAACGGCGGCGAGAAAAACTGTTACGGTGCAGAAAGTTGAACTGTAAACGTCACTGCTTGTCATCCCAACAAATACGGAAAGTTCGCCAGCAAAGCCGCTCATGCCGGGAAGTGCCAGAGATGCCATTGCTCCGATTGTAAACAGGGCGAAGACTTTGGGCATGGCTTGACCAATACCGCCCATATCTTTCATTACCATTGTGTGGGTGCGATCGTAAGTAACACCTGCTAAGAAGAACAGCACCGATGCAATCAAACCATGCGAGATCATCTGCAACATCGCGCCGTTGATTCCCAAATCAGTGAACGACGCAATTCCCAGCAGCACAAACCCCATGTGAGAAATTGACGAATAAGCTAAACGTCGCTTCATATTCGTCTGAGCAAAGGAGTTCAATGCACCATAGATAATGTTGACAACACCCAGAATGGCTAAAACCGGCGCAAAGTAAATGTGTGCATCGGAAAGCAACTCAAGATTCAGGCGAATCAGCCCGTACCCGCCCATCTTCAGCAACACACCAGCCAGAATCATCGATACAGGAGATGATGCTTCACCGTGAGCATCAGGCAACCAGGTATGCATCGGGAAAACAGCAAGTTTGACACCAAATGCAACCAGTAACCCTGCATAAAGTAGCAGTTGTAGTCCAAGGGGATATTCCTTCTTAGCTAGGGCGGTTATATCAAATGTCATATCACCGCCGCCGTATAGCCCCATTGCCAGGGCTGCCACTAAAATAAATATAGAAGCAGCTGCGGTATACAACAAAAATTTCGTAGCTGCATAACGACGCTTTTGCCCACCCCAAATGCAGACTAGTAGGTAGACGGGGATTAGCTCTACTTCCCACATAATGAAAAATAGTAGCAAGTCTTTGGCAACAAATACCCCCACTTGTGCAGAATACAGCACCAGCATCAAAAAATAGAAGAGGCGAGGTCGATGATCGACTTGCCAAGCCGAAAACATCGAGAGTGTGGTGACAAATCCTGCTAGCAGCACAAGTGGTACTGATAGTCCATCGACTGATACCGCCCAGTTCAAACCCAACTGAGGCATCCAGGCATAATTTTCCACCATTTGAAAACTAGCACTGCTGGCATCGTAATGTTTCCAAAAGGCGTAACACATCAAGGCAAAGTCTGCAATACCTATACCTAATGCATACCATCGAACGCGCTTACCATCTTTATCAGGCAGCACAGGGATAAGCAGGGAAGCAATGAGTGGCAGCAAGACAATTGCGGTAAGCCAGGGAAATTGATCCGCTATCATGTATATGAGAAAAAATACTTATTTGGGATGATGTCATTGTACTAAACTTTGTAACAATTTCTTCATAAGTATTTATCCTAGTTAACCATAAATATTTATCCCAGTTAACCGCTTTGACTCAAAGACAATTGACTTGAAAATGGCGACTGGGCTTGCCGTGACTTGTACTGAGCGCAGTCGAAGTAGCGTAGCCGAACGGGACTGGGGAAGAAAGATTTTTAGTTGTTCACGGTACTAATCCAGCCCGCAAGGCACGGACGGCAGCCTGTGTCCGGTCAGCAACACAGAGTTTATTGAGAATACCTCGAACATGAGTTTTTACAGTACCGACTGTTAAGTAGAGCCTTTTCGCAATTTCTGCATTGTCACACCCTGCGACAATCAACTCTAAAACATCCATTTCCCTATGAGTTAAAGGATAGGTGACTATGCTTTTTTCAACATCTGGGTCAATACCTTCAATCAAGACTCTTTTCCCAGATGCACCTCTGCTACCATCGGGGAAATCTTGGCGTATTTGTTGTAGTACAAGGTCTGCGATCGCTGGATCGATCCATGAGCTACCTGCATAGGTCGTTCGCACAGCCTCAACTAGTCTCTCAGTTTCTATATCCTTCATGCAATAAGAATCTGCACCTGCTGCAAATGCTGCTAAAACTGCTTGTTCGCTATTTTGCATCGTTAAAATTAGCAGCTTTGTTGTGTAGTCCTCATTCTCTGCCTGATATTGCCTAAATGTGCGTGTTAGCTCAATACCATCCATATCAGGCAAACCAATGTCAATAGTAGCAACATCCGGCTTGAGAGTTTTCAGAAGCTTGATGCCATCGGTTGCATTGGCTGCTTCACCAACAATATTGAACTCTGGCTGGGTTTGTAAGGCAGACCTTAAGCCGATTCTTGTCAGGTTGTGATCTTCAATCACAAGGATCTTGATTTCACTCATAGTTACTTAACTTTACTGTTATTTATCTCAAGTACAGATTAAAATAATCTCGTTCTTCTATTCGGGATCTTATACAAAAAGCAATGCGTTTGGTATTATTCCCTGAACTTCATCTACCATTAGACATAGATAACCTTATCTCGTAAGCCTTTCTAAGGCAAGGGTTTCGATATGATAATAAAATTTAATCAAAAAATATTTCTATACATTAACCTAATGCTTGATGTTTTATGCTAAACAACTTTTCATTAAAAATTTGGTAGCAAGTAAGAATTTTATTAAGCAAATAGCACATTAAATAAAGAAAAAACCAGTTAAATTACGTAGACAGCAGGTATTTAACTGAGGAAACTCTAAAAGAAAATGTCAATCCTTAATAATCTCAGCGCTAGTGAAGTAAGCTATTACTAGATTTGCTAGGGATAGCCAAGCACTTCTTTTTTTATTTAGCCATGTCTTTATCTAAAACTGTCAAAAAAGATAAAATTCTCGTTGTCGATGATGTTTTTGACAATCTACTGGTCTTAGAAGCAGTCCTAGAAGATCAGGACTATGAAATTAGCTTGGTAGAAGATAGTAAGATTGCTCTGGCTATGGTTGAGGAGTCACCGCCAGACATAATTCTCTTAGATGTGATGATGCCGGAGCTAGATGGCTATGAATTTACTCGGCGCATCCGACAGAATCAGGCGTTACCATTTATCCCGATTCTGCTGCTCACGGCTCACTATGAGTCTAGCGTTGTTGAAGGACTTGACGCTGGTGCAGATGACTTCATTCGCAAACCATTCGATCCTGATGAACTACATGCAAGGGTGCGATCGCTCCTGCGCCTCAAGCATAGTATCGACGAACGAGATCAGATGGCAAACCTCCGGGCAGATTTTGTCTCCCGTTTTACTCACGATTTACGTATACCCTTAGTAGCCTCTAACCGCGTATTAAAATTATTGCTGGAAGGCAGGTTTTGCGATGTTTCGCCACAATTGCAAGAAATAATTGATACCATGATTGGCAGCAATCAAGACCTGCTGGAAATGGTAAATACCTTGTTAGAAGTTTATCGTCATGAAGCGGGCTGTAAAACCTTAAAAATTTCTCCTTGCAATATTCAGGAATTAGTTGGTGAAGTTTCGCAAGAATTAACTCCTTTAGCTGAAGAAAAAGGATTAGCTGTAAACATCGATCTAAGTGAAACTGCAAGCACCATTATGGGCGATCGCGTAGAATTGCGGCGAGTTTTGACGAATCTTATTGGCAATGCTATCAAATTTACAGACCAAGGCTCTGTAAATATTCACTGTTATCTGACTCCAGTAGCTGTGAATATTGATATCCAAGATACAGGGCCAGGAATTTCTAAACCAGATCAGGCAATATTATTCGAGCGATTTCGTCAAGGGAAACATCAACGTTCTGGTAGTGGTTTGGGACTATATTTATCTCGCTGCATTATCGAAGCACATCATGGCACAATCGATGTGAAATCTGAACCAGGACAGGGTAGCACATTTACTATACGTCTACCTGTGGCTGGCGAAAACTAAAAGAGTTGATGCGCTAGCGGCTCAAGATCCATATTTGCAAAAGTTTTTAACTTGGAGAAGTCAAAAGTCTGTCGCTGCTCCTGTGCCTGCTGCAATTTGGGCGTTTTATCTTGCTCTGGTTAGGACTCCTCACCTTACCCGGCACTTTGCTCTTGTCTGCATTCTCGATCAAGATATTTTTTTGGATGCGGCATTAAATAACCTAGTAATGGAATGCAAATCTAATTTTGCCGATGTCTATGGGTGCAATGATGCTCTGAGTAGTGCTTTAGTAATTGTTCAAGATGCTGGCTTACATCAAGTTTTGCAACAACTTAAAGACCTACTGCCCGATCCAGAACAAAGTAGAGAAAGCATTCATATCATGTCCGGCTAATTAGTTATAATTCCCTTTCTCTATGCAGAAAGCCCAAAAACCCATCCCCTCTGCCCCTCTGCCCCTCCGCTCCTCTGCGGTCTTAATGATAAGTCTTTAACCAGACATGATATCAGACATGGTGGCAAACAAGTTATCCTGCTTGGATGGAACGGTTAAAAACTGCGATCGCCAAGCATCGAAACATTCAGCATCACTGGCATTTCAGCCCACAGCAACAGCAAGTATTGCAACAATATTACAATGCCAATCAGTTGCTTATCGATTGTCTTAATAGCAACTGTGAAATCACAGACGTTGTGCGGCAGGAGATTGAAGCCAGTTTGTTGCCGATAGAAGAACTCTCCAAGCGGGAATGGCAGGGGGCAGGGGAGGCAGGGGGAGCAGGGGGAGCGTGGGGAGAGGAGATATATTTTAGAATGCAACAATGAGCCTTTGATATTCATTAATGAGGCTCGGAACTCCATTAATGAGCCTTTGATATTCATTAATGAGGCTCGGAACTCCATTAATGAGTCTTTGATATTCATTAATGAGGCTTGGAACTCCATTAA
>NZ_JAVRCE010000018.1:96054-132468 GCF_034530915.1 Nostoc sp. DedQUE09 | reverse complement strand
TCACCGCCAACCGTTCCGGTGTGGCGGGAGTACCCTTGCGGAGGTCTAGATGGATTTCTGAAACTCTTTACCTATTAGCGTTTCACAATCCAAAATCTAAAATCTAAAATTCCAAATGGCATGAGTGCGAATTTTTCTTTTCAATGTCTTGCTTGCTGTAGCCAAACCAAAGCTAGAGCAGGAGTGTTTTTCACCCCTCACGGTCTTGTAGAAACCCCCAGATTTATGCCAGTGGGAACACTGGCTAATGTCAAAACTATCACCCCAGCCCAGCTACGAGAGACTGGGGCGCAAATGATCTTATCCAATACTTATCATCTTCACCTACAACCAGGAGAAGCGATCGTGGCTGGAGGTGGTGGGTTGCATAAATTTATGGGGTGGAACGGCCCAATGCTCACAGATTCAGGTGGGTTTCAGGTCTTCAGCTTAAGCGAGATGCGAAAAATTACTGAAGAAGGCGTAACTTTTCGCTCACCCCATGATGGACAAATTATTAACTTAACACCAGAGCGCTCCATTGAGATACAAAATACTTTGGGGGCTGATGTGATTATGGCCTTTGATGAGTGTCCGCCTTACCCAGCGACTCGCCAAGAGGTAGAAACTGCAACTGAGCGCACTTACCGCTGGTTAGAACGCTGTATAACAGCTCATCAACGCAGCGATCAGGCGTTGTTTGGGATTGTGCAAGGGGGTGTGTATTTAGATTTGCGTTGCCACGCGGCGGAAGCTTTGGCTAAGTTAGATTTGCCCGGATATGCCATTGGTGGTGTGAGTGTGGGAGAACCGCCAGAATTAATGGCTGAGATTGTCAAAGTGACAGCACCACTTTTACCGCCCGAAAAGCCGCGTTACTTAATGGGTGTGGGTACTTATCGGGAAATAGCGATCGCGATCGCATCTGGTATAGATTTATTTGATTGTGTTATTCCCACCCGCTGGGCAAGACATGGTACAGCGATAGTCCAAGGCGGACGCTGGAATTTAAAAAATGCTAAGTTTCGTGAAGATTTTACGCCATTAGATGAAACTTGCCCATGCTACACTTGTCAAAATTTTAGCCGTGCTTACATATCTCATTTAGTGCGATCGCAGGAAATTTTGGCTTATACCTTGTTGAGCATTCACAACATTACCGAACTAATTCGCTTTACGCAAAAAATTAGAGAAGCAATATTGAGCGATCGCTTTGTCGCAGAATTTGGTCACTGGCTCACCGAAGAAAGGGGAGATGAGAAATCAATCGAGAGTGGAGGAGCAGAAGATTAATGACAAATGACAAATGACAAATGACAAATGACCAATGACCAATGACCAAACCATGTTAAGATACTTCTCAATTATGAAAGCTGTGTTGGATAGGTGGATTTAAACAAACATGGAAGCAGCACTTTTATTAGCAAAACTGCCAGAAGCTTACCAAATCTTCGATCCTTTGGTAGACGTTCTCCCAGTTATCCCGGTATTCTTCTTGTTGCTTGCTTTCGTTTGGCAAGCAGCTGTGGGATTTAGGTAAGTTAATCTATTTTTCAATTTATAGGACAGGTACTCTACCTGTCCTATTTTTTTGTAGCGCCATGTTTTATAAAATTAATATTTATTAATATTTTGTAATGAATTATTATAAGAAATAAGATGTTAATTAGTCCATGTCAATATAAAGCCTTGAAAGCCAAGCTTACAGTCAAGGAGGAATCAGTTATGGGTAATATCAAATTCGTTAAAGAAGATAAAGAAGTAGTGGCAGCAGATGGTGCTAATCTCCGGCTCAAGGCGATACAAAATGGCATTGACATATATACATTAATTGGTAAGCTGACCAATTGTGGTGGTAATGGTCAGTGTGGTACTTGTATTGTCGAGATAGTCGAAGGACTAGAAAATCTTTCCCCTCGCACAGACGTAGAAAACCGGAAATTCAAAAAAAAGCCAGAAAATTACCGCCTTGCCTGTCAAACTTTAGTCAATGGCTCAGTCAGCGTAGTCACGAAACCTTAGTTCTCAAATCTGCCACTGCTTCAATTTTTATCCACTCAGTAGTCAAAATACTTACCAAAATTAAGTTTACTCTCAACGAGATGATATGCGGACATTTTGAATACTTCGACAAGCTCAGTACAAGTTTTGAATTTTGAATTGGTATAACTGTGTCATCGATAATGCTATCCTAATGTTGTTGACTGGAAATTAAAGAGAGGTTTTCTTGCCATGCAAGTTAATGACCTGGGGTTCATAGCGAGCATTTTGTTCGTACTAGTCCCCGCCGTGTTTTTACTAATTCTTTACATCCAAACTGCTAGCCGCGAAGGTGGAAAAGATAGTTAAGAGTTTGTGCATAAATAAATAACCCCTGCACCAATAGTGTAGGGGTTTTTATTTATCAACCAGCAACTTAGCGCTGAATAGTAAAGATAACAAAAGTCTTACTTTACTATTCGATCGCAACAATTATTATACTCAGCACTGTTGACTTTAAGCTATTGTCCGCGCCAACAATACTGGACAAGTAGCATTGACTCGAACATAGTCAGACAAGGAAGATCCGATGAGGCGATCTATATCAACAAAACTCTTAGCGATCGATGGACGACGATCTGGAGAACCGAGCAATAGTAAGTCTATATTCAACTCTTCTGCCAATCGACAAATTTCTTCACCAGGTTTACCACTGCTGATATAAGAACGAGATTGGATGCCTTGTTTTTCAGCTTCTGCAACAGCGGCTGCTAAAACTGGATTTTTGTCTGAGTTAACCTGGGTGATTTCCGATTTTTTACCGCCAAAATCTGTACTAATATTTGCCAAAATTAATTCGCCGCCTGGAATATCTCGCAGTAAAAACAATGCCAATTTCAAGCAATTTTTTGCTGAATCAGAATTGTCTATTGCGACCATAATTCGCTTAATTCTTTTAACATAAATGTCATCTTTTACCAGCAACATGGGGCGAGAAGATAGCTGGAAAACATACTGACTGACTGAGTTGGATAAAATCGATTGCAGCCGCTTCAGTCCACGTGAACCCATAATAATCAAGTCAGCGTCGATTTCATCAGCTACTTGGCAAACCACATCTTTAGGGTCGCCTTCACGCAAAATTGAAGAAACTTGACTAGGATCTAAGTTCAAAGTTTGAATCGCATTCGCCAGAATTTTGCCACCATTTTCCCATTTAGCTGTCATGGTAGTAGCAGTATTTTGTGCTTGAACAACATGCAAAATTGTAACTTTTGCAGATTGAACAGAAGGGATTTCTTTCAGAGTTTTGAGCATTTCCTCTGCGTGTCCCAATCCCGATACAGCCAGCAAAATTCTTCTGATCATGTTACGTAATTTTTGTGAAGTTTACTTTTGTTTTCGCTGTTGGTACTTGGCTCTGGTCGGATTTTCACCACTTTGCTTGACAACCTAGTTAGTAAGTTGGCACAAATAAACTTTGTTTTTTAGTATTTAACACCTAAATAAATGAGAAAGGATAAAAAACTAAACAAATGTTTAAGTTTGTTTGCACTTAGTTACTTAAACTTTTAACTAGACTTCAACTATTGAGCATACTCTCAATTTAGTTTGATGAACTTAATAAATTATGATGTTAGTTATTATTTTTAATCTATGTTTACTTTTGTTAATTAGAGGTTAGTTAAGTATTGCAAATAAATGCAAAAATAACTCTATAGGAAAATTGATTTAGTATAAGCCTTAACAAGCGCTCGCTTCCCACCTAAATAGTCTACACTCCTCCTGAGTTCCCTATATTCTGTAGATTTTTTAAGCCTTTTGCAGTTTGGGTAACTCAGATAGGATTACTCAATCGCAACATCCGCAAAATGTGGAATAACAAGATCCGAATTCAGATATTCTAATAGTCGAAATTAGATTTAATATTATATTTAAACCCCCCAGATTCTATTTGGGGGGTTTGTTTGATTACTTGTGAGATTTGCTTAACTTAGATGTGCCCCTGGTTGTCCGTTTTGGACTACAAAGGAAGCTAGGGTTTTGACAGAGGCATTCAAGTCAACGATGCTTGATACAACGCGATAGTCACTTTGCCAGCGTTTTGGAGTCAGGTTGCAGCGGACGTATCCTCGGTAAGCACCGTCAAAGAACTTAGTATGGGGATTGTTGCTTAGGGAAGCTTGAACTGGAGCGAGAAATGCGGTGGGAAAATCAGATGTAATTGAAGTTCCTACAAACTCAGTGCCTACCGTCGGCGAGTTTGGGTTATTAAAGTCAAGCTTGAGGTTGTGTACCCAACTAGAATGGATGTCTCCAGTAATTACCACTGGATTAGAGGGTTGGCGCTGGTTGAGAAAACTCAAAAGCCGATTACGTGCAGCCACGTAACCGTCCCACTGATCTACATTGAAGACACCTACACCTGGATTACTATTGAAATTGTACTCGGCTAGCATGGTCTGTTGAGCAATCACATTCCAGCGCGATCGCGATTGGTCTAACCCTTTTCGTAGCCACTGTTCTTGTTCTGAGCCGGTCATCGTAGCATTTGTATCAAAAGCTTGGGAGCAGCGAGGCTTAATTCCATCATCACAAGGTTGATTAGTACGGTATTGCCTCGTGTCTAGCACATTGAACTCAGCTAAATTACCGAAAGTCAACCGCCGATAAAGCAGCATATCTGGGCCCTTGGGCAATGAAGACTGACGTAAGGGCATGTGTTCGTAGTAAGCCTGGTAAGCATTAGCTCGCCGTTTTCTAAAAGCCTCTTGGGTTTGGTTGTCTTCCGGGATTAAGTTGGCGTAGTTGTTGTCAACTTCATGATCGTCCCAAGTGACAATCCAGGGAAAAGCCGCATGAGCAGCTTGGAGATTTGGGTCAGTTTTGTACAGAGCGTGGCGATCGCGATAGTCTTTAAGAGTGATAATTTCTGGACTATTATGCTGGCGGGGGCCACCAGATTGTGGCCCGTATTCGTAGATGTAATCACCCAGATGAACCACAAGGTCGAGATTTTCCTCAGCTAAATGCCGATAAGCCGTATAGTAGCCATTTTGCCAGTCTTGACAGGAGACAAAAGCAAAGTTCAGTTGTTGGGTATAGCTATAAAATGCTGGTGCTGTACGAGTCCGTCCAATGGGGCTAACTTCCTTACCTGCTTGAAATTGATACCAATACCAACGCTCAGGGTTTAGCCCACGGACATCAACATGGACTGAGTGCGCTAACTCTGGTGTCGCCAGCACTGTTCCTCGCCGCACCACCTGTTTCATGTTTTCATCAAGGGCGACTTGCCACCGCACTGGAACATTTACCAGTGGCATTCCACCTCCAGAGAGTGGATTGGGAGCCAGTCGTGTCCAGATAACAACACCATCCGGTAAAGGATCGCCAGATGCAACACCAAGACTGAACGGATAGCTAGAAAACCTTGATTTAGCCAATACTGGATGCCATTGGCTAGCGATTGTTAACCCTGTTAAGAATCCTGCACCCAACAAAAAATTCCGCCGTTTGCACCGATTTGCTAGCAGGCGCATATCATCCATAAGTTCCATATTCACCCCTTCCCAGATGTAAATACAGTTGGCATTCAGGAGGGTCAATTGCCAAAAGCACAAATAGTAGTTTAAATAATTCGTAATTCGTAATTCGTAATTCGTAATTCGTAATTGCGTTTTGTATGGGGATTTAAACCTAAACAAAATACGGCTGCTTCTTATAGAAACAGCAGATTGTAAATCGTTTAATAATTATGAATTATGAATTATGAATTATGAATTAGTAATTACTAATTATGTTGATTTAACTTGTCTCCTAATAGCTGCTCAACCAACCACAAAAAAGTTACCAACCCAGGATCAAGCAGAAATTAAGATTGTGTTAAGTTTAAAATTGGATTGGGGCATTGGGAGAATTTTGTAGGACATTTAGACCCTAACCTAAACAGAACTGCCGCTACAGGCACTTTTGGCAAACCCTCTTATAATTACGAATTACGAATTACGAATTATTTAAAATCTGCCATTTCCCTGAACAATGTGCTTAACGGTGGTCAATGTTTCCAGGCTGATAAATCCCCGGCGATGACCTTTTTGATTAGACATACCGAGAAATACTGAATCTCCCCGCGAAGGGTTGCGGGAAAAACGCGGGGAAGTGTTGATGTAGGTAGAGGCACTGTTAACTCCCAACGCAAACTGCCGACTTTCCTGGTAGGATTCAGTCACGATGGAGTCAGCATGACCACTGCTGTATTCATTAATCCAGGCGATCGCAGCCTCTAAGCTATCCACTAGTTTAAAAGCTACTGTCCTCGTTAAATAAGGGTTTCCCCATTCGCCTTCTTTCACCAGCTGCAACTGAGGAAAGGCTTGGACTAATTCTGCATCGCCTTTTATTTCAAAGCCTTTTTCCATCAAGCTGTTCCACAAGACAGCTAAAGATGATGGCAAGGCTTGACGATGAATTAGTACCTTTTCAATGGCGTTAACTTGATCGGGTTCACTTTGATGACTATTAAGAATCATCCAGCGCACCATTTCTAAGCTGCTATTGAGCGACCAGTAGAGGTAACAGTTACCCATCGCCGACTTTAAAACTGGGCAAGTTGACTGTCGGACTACTTGCTGCACTAAGCTAGAACGTCCGTAGGGAATTACTAAATTCACGTACTGGTCTTGGGTAACTAGATCCCGAACTGAAGCACCATGTTCTGCTGTGATCAGTTCTAGACAGCCGGGAGCTAGGCCAACTTCTGCGATCGCACTTTGCAGTACGTCAGCAATTACTGCGTTAGAATGGCTAGCTTCAGTACTGCCTTTGAGAATTATACAATTACCAGTTTTGATACAAAAACCCGCTGCGATCGCCCCTAAATCGGGAAACGCTTCATAAATAAATCCAATCACTCCCAAGGGCATTAACTGAGTGTAACTTTGAGAATCTTCCAGTTGATAATCAGCGGTTCTGACGCGTCGCAGCGGATCTGATAATTCCCCCAACCGTTGTAAAATGTCCACTGTCATCTCTAGCCTTGTGGGAGTCAGCTTCAGCCAGTCCAATATCAACTCAGGCACCGCCATTTCCCGACTGGCTTCTAAATCCAAGGTATTGGCTTCTAGAATGTCATCAAACGAGCGTTCAATCGCCTTTGCCATTGCCAATACTGCACGACTCCGGTCTGCTCCCTTTGTGAGCGCCAGCTTTAGGGAAGCTTGATAGGCTCGTTGGGCACTAGTAATCGGTTCGGGGTGGTCATCCAATTCAACAGTCATTGAGTTAACGTCTGTAGGTAAGCCAGACCATTAGTGCTGGTAAGATAGCCAATAGCACCGCCACCATTGCCCAAGCAATAATGCTGGAACCATTTGCCAATCGCAGTGCTAATGGCAGCCATATAATCACTAGCACGAAAATAATGCCCAGCGCTATAGGCAAATAGCTTTCTCCCAAGCGGGGATGGACAACATGCCAACTATTTCCCATCCAACGCCAAGCCCGTTTGTAGGGATAGGTGGTGGAAAGCTGTTCTAGGACATGACCATTATCTTCTACAACAAAGATTTGCTGACAGCGATCGCAACCAAATGCTTCTGTTAGCGTAATCGGAATTAGCTGACCCCGGCGACGACAGGGACAGGGGTATTCGGTATTGAAATCGATTTTTTCGGGTTTTTGAGATTGCACAAGCGTTCTAATAACTTGAGCGTGTTTTACACGAACTACGAGAATATAATGCCTTGGAAAACACCTTAAAGGCTTCTGTCTTTATATACATAAAAAGGTGATGCAAACATTGCCCTGATTACTAACAGTAGATGCAGCTAACTTTAAGTATTCTACTAATTGCCAAATCAGTACGGAGTTATCTATTTGTAATCTTTCCCCGTAGCTGGCGATCTTGTTTAAAAATTTCCTTCTCTTCATCTGTCGCTTTCAACGTAATGTGGTTGCGTTTTTGGAAATTTATTATGCTGACACACCTGATACAATTTTAAGCATAGGTGGCAACCACTCCTAAAGCAAATCCTTTGGGAAGGCTACGCTCGTAAACAACACACAGCAACAAACCCGCTAAATTCTCTTTGGGTCACTGTCACTATATATTACTATCAGTTCTCAAGGTTAGATCGGCATTATGTCCAATATCTATTCCTTGGAGTTCACACACAAGTGTTTACAGGGCAAGAATTACCAAAGCATCTTAGTATGTGTAACTCTTTGTCTAAATATATTGTGGCTAACTTTTCTTGACCTGTAAACATTTGGAGGGCTTTACAAAGGTGCAGAGCTAATCTACAAACGCTTTAACGCACCCTAAAAACACTAAACCTCTTGAAATTCTTACATTCAAGAGGTTTTAGTTGGAAGCGGGTAACGCGATTCGAACGCGCGACATTCACCTTGGCAAGGTGACGCTCTACCACTGAGCTATACCCGCGATCATCACCCAAATACTAATATCTCAGATTTATCTGTAATTGTCAACCCCTTAATTTAGTCATTAGTCATTAGTCATTCGTCATTGGTCATTAGTGAATAACAAAGGACAAAGGACAAATGACTAATGACAGACTAACCGAGTTCTTCTGACTCCAAAGTTAAATTGCCAACGCTGGCACTTGGAAAAGAGGGTGGCAAAGACTGGCTACTACGAGAATATGGCTCTGCCAGGTTAGAACGCAGTTGCCGCATCAGGCTAGCCATTTCTAGGGCATTCAGGGCGTAATCCCAGCCATGATTACCTTTTATGCCTGCCCGTTCTAAGGCTTGCTGCATAGTATCTACTGTCAAAATGCCAAAAATTACTGGCACACCAGTTTGAAAGCTAGCGGCGGCAATGCCTTTAGAAACCTCTGAGGATACGTAATCAAAATGGGGCGTTTGTCCTCGAATGACTGCGCCAAGACAAATTACAGCATCATAACGATGGGAAAGTGCTAATTGGCGAGCTACTAAAGGTACCTCAAAACTTCCTGGAACCCAAACATAATCCACTTGATTACCTTGGGGATTAGGGTCTACACCGTGGCGTTTTAAACAATCTTGACATCCCTCTAGCAGCTTTCCGGTAACAAGGTCATTGAATCGACCAATCACCACTGCAAACCGCAAAGGCTCCGTTTGGGTAAAAGTTCCCTCGAAAACTGCCATGACTGCCTCTTTATCAACTATACTTCTGGCCAATATACATTTCTTATTTAAATGTAGAGGAGCAGGAAAGCACGGTCAAAATGAAGTTAGTAGGAAAAAGAAAAAATCCTTTGTTTCCCTTAACCTTTGACCTTGGCTTTTCTGCCCCTCTAGTTCTTATATTATGTGCCTGCGCCAGAGCGAAGCCGTCGCCTAAACGACAAAAAAGTTTAACAAACCAACTAAAAACACCAAACCAATCCAGACCCCAGAACCAACCCAGAGCAGTTTTTTAGATTCATTCCAGTTTTGGGGAGTGGCATAAGCAACCGGAACCCCAACAACCAGGACAAAAGACAACAAGACTAGACTTATCAAGGCAAATTGGAATATTATGGTCATTTTTACTTCTCCCAATACAGCGAAATACTAAGGATAGAATATCCTAAAGGGCGACACTGACACTTTCTTATTATTTTTAAGCTAGCAGAAATTGCAACATTTTTGTCATTTGTCCTTTGTCTAGATACAAGTGACTAATGACTAATGACTTTTAACTATGGATTTAATTCTTTGCCACACAACAGCAGATTTTGACGCATTAGGAGCAGCAGTAGGGTTGACGCGCCTACTATCGGGAAGCAAGATTGTGCTACCTGGCGGCTCTCATCCTACTGTACGGGATTTTTTAGCATTGCATCGGGATGAATATCCACTGATTGAACGCCGTTCGGTGAATCCAGAAAAAATTCGCTCTCTGACTGTGGTGGATACACAACAGCGCGATCGCTTGGGTAAAGCTGCTGAGTGGTTTGATTTACCTACTGTAAGAGAGATTATAGTTTATGACCATCACTTAGGACAAGAATCAGATATTTCTGCCACGCGATCGCATATAGACTCAGTAGGAGCCACCACAACTTTAATCGTTGAGCAATTGCAACAACAGGAAATTTCCTTGACTTCTGCCGAAGCAACTGTGATGGCTTTGGGTATCCACGTTGACACTGGCTCTTTGACATATGATCAGTCCACACCACGGGATGCCCTAGCTTTGGCTTGGTTGATGCAACAAGGGGCTAGTTTATCAGTAATTTCCACCTACCGTGACCCCGGATTATCTCCGCAATTGCAGCAGCTATTAACTGAATCTCTGGAAAGTTTAGAATATCTCTATCTACATGGATATACGGTTGCTTGGGTAACTTTGAAAACAGATAGTTTTGTGCCAGGGCTGTCGAGTCTGGCATCAGAACTCCTAGAAATAACCGAAATTGATGCCCTACTCTTAGCTAATGAGTATCCTTTAAGTGAAGAGGATTCACGGTTAACTGTAATTGGGCGATCGCAAATTCCCAAAACGAATCTTAATCTATTATTCCAACTCTTGGGTGGTGGCGGTCACTCGCAAGCTGCATCGCTAAATCTAAGGGGAGTTGATTCGCAAGCAATATTAAAACAACTCCTTGACGGGGTAAAAGCACAAATTCCCCATCCCCCCACTGCTAGGGATTTGATGTCTTCTCCTGTCCGCACGATTCTGCCTGAAACCACAATTGCCGAAGCCCAGCGCATTTTATTACGCTATAGACACTCTGGTTTATCTGTAGTCGATACTCAAGGGCAACTAGTAGGTATTATTTCGCGGCGGGATATTGATATCGCCTTACACCACGGATTTAGTCATGCGCCGGTCAAGGGCTATATGACCAAGAATCTCAAAACGATTACACCAGATACGACATTGCCAGAAATTGAGTCGGTGATGGTGACTTATGATATCGGACGCTTACCAGTATTGGAAAATGAGCAGTTACTGGGCATTGTTACCCGTACTGATGTCTTACGGGAATTACATCAAGAAAGGGATGAAGACGAGGGAGGAGAGCAAAAATTCAAAATCCAAAATTCAAAATTCAAAATTCCTCTTAGCACTGAGTTGCAAAATTGCCTTGCTCCACAATTATGGCAATTACTCACCACAGCATCGCAAGAGGCAGAGAAAAGGGGTTGGCATCTTTATCTAGTGGGTGGCGGGGTGCGGGATTTGCTATTAGCAGAAGTAGCATCAGGCACTTTGATGATTAAAGATATCGATCTTGTGGTTGATGGCTTTCATAAATCAGCAGATGTCGGTGCTGGTGTGGAATTAGCAAAGGCACTCCAACAACTTTACCCTACGGCTCGCTTAGAAATCCACGGGGCTTTTCAAACTGCGGCTTTGTTGTGGCACAAAGACCCGGAATTAGATTCTCTGTGGGTAGATATTGCCACCGCTAGAACAGAATTCTATCCTTATCCAGCCGCAAATCCAGAAGTTGAAGCGAGTTCCATTCGTCAAGACTTGTATCGCCGAGATTTTACCATTAACGCCCTCGCCTTGCGCCTGACTTCGCCTCGTGCTGGTGAGTTACTTGATTTCTTTGGTGGTTTACTAGATTTACAAGCTAGGCAAATTCGGGTTTTGCACGCTAATAGCTTTATCGAAGACCCCACCCGCATTTTTCGTGGCGTGCGCTTTGCCGTGCGCTTCGGATTTGAGATAGAAGCGCAAACTGAAGAGTTTATCCGGTATGCCATTAACAGTGGTGTTTATGATCGCACTGCTCAAGAGAATAGCAGAACTCCAGCCCTGCAAACTCGACTGAAAACAGAACTAAGACACATCTTAGAAGCCCCCTACTGGAAATCGGCTTTGCAGTTGCTAGATAACTTAGAGGCATTGCAATGCATCCATCCTAGCTTGAAGCTAGATGTGGAAGTCCTACGACAATTACGTTTGCTAGAACGCTGTTTGCAGCGATTTGACCCACAACCAACCCTCATCCATTGGGAAATGCGTTTACAAGCGTTAATCGCCCATCTAAAACCACAATATCGGGCAAAAGTTGCAAAGAATCTACAGCTGCAAGAAGATGGCATTAAACGCTTGCAAAACTTGGCTTTTGCCCAAGATGAGGTAGTGGAATCTTTGCCTGAGCGTCAAAGTCCTAGTCAAGTAGTACAGTTGTTACGACAGTATGATTTACCAATGCTGATTTTAATCGCTTTGCAAAGTCCGCGATCGCTTAGACATCAGATTTGGGAATATTTAACTGTTTGGGCTAATGTGCAGCCACTATTGAATGGTAATGATTTAAAGAAAGTTGGTTACAAACCAGGGCCTCAATATCGACAAATATTAGATGATATACTTGCTGCCACCTTGGATGGAGTAATTAAAGACAAGACTGAAGCTGAGGAGTTTTTAGCGCAACACTATCCTAAATGAAATAGCTCTGGTCTAAATTGTATCTGGATTGATATTTAACTCTCGCAGTTTTGCTGCTAAACGTTCAGCCTTTTGTTCGGCTTGTTCAGCCTTTTTTTGTATCTGATCTGCCGTTTCTTCCGGTGTTGGTACTAGTTGCCCATCTCGTGTAAAAAACCGCAATAAACCTTCATAAACTCCCAAATATAACCCTAGCTGATGACTCCACAAATATCCTTGTTCACTTGCTTGTAGAGGTTGATATTCTCCATCTACTAAATGAAATCCCGCAAATTCTTGTGTGTAAGGGTCGAACCAAAAATAATCGGGTGTGCGGAAGGTATCTTGATAGATTTTTTTCTTTAAATCTTTGTCAGTATTGGCTGTTGAGTCAGACAAAATTTCTAAAATTACATTCGGATATTTGCCATCTTCTTCCCAGACTACCCAACTTTTACGGGTTTTACGTTCACATCCCAGCACGACAAAAAAGTCTGGCCCCCGAAAGTATTCTGATTTGCGTTGGCGGGGACTGTAGTAGATAGTCAGATTTCCCGCCGCATAGAAATCATTTCTATCTCGCCACAACCATTCCAGACATGTTAAAAGTAGGATTATTTGCCGTAAATGCAGTTCGCTTTCCAAGGGAGGCTCATCGCTATATAAATCACCAGGAGGGAATATAACATCTTGACAGATGCCTTCTTGAGAATGTAATTCTTGAGCAATAATCATAGAATGGATACGGCATCAAGTAGTTATGGATTGATTTTAGCAGTGTTATGGTTGGCGATCGCATTCTACCGCAGAGGCGTAGAAAGCACAGAGAAGAAAAAAGCGTAGACGCTTTGCGGTTTGTCGTCGGACATCGCATCTTCGCTTTCCGAAATACCTTAGTGCTACACTGTAGTCAATATCAAACCTCATCACAACTCTAACGAGATAGCAGAAATGAAGTAGTACCAAACACCTGTTGCACCAAAGCAACAAATGTCAACGAAGAATAAACGCAACTAGTTTGACAGGGTTACTTCACATAGTCATGCACTAAAAATATTGTCATTAATCGTATTTATATAGAACCGTTTGACAAGTGTCTGCGGTTGAATTTTTTTGTGTCTAATCTACCCGTAATTTTTGGAAACACGCGGGTGGAAGTTTGGGAATTGAGGTTTGAGAAAAATGCCGAAAAAATCAATATTGTTAGCTGAGAACTTAGCCTATGACTTCAGCGTAGATAGAACTTTGTTTCAAGGAGTTCATGTGAATATCGACGCGGGCGATCGCATTGCTTTGGTTGGTCGCAACGGAATAGGAAAATCAACCCTACTCAAGATACTTGCAAGTCAAATCAGCCCGAATACAGGCTCCGTTTTGCGTCATGGTATGGTCTATTATTTGCCACAAACCAGCACTATCAGACAAAAAATTACAGCAGATACAGTACTTAATTTTTTGATTTCCATATCTGATGACTGGTGGAAGATTGAGGATGTTTTGCAAACACAATTTCACACCAAACTTGACTTATCTTTACCAATCGCTAACTTGAGTGGCGGAGAACTTACTAAACTATTTTTGGCGAGCGGTTTGGCTCAAGAACCAAACCTGCTGTTACTTGATGAGCCAACCAATCACATGGATTTGCAAGCATTAGAAAGCTTAAGACAGTTTCTTTTGAATTTCACTGGCGCGTATGTAATTGTCTCTCATAAGCCTTTTTTCTTAGATCAAGTGACAGAAGTTACCTGGGAACTTACATCTGTTGGTTTGAAAGTATATGGAGGCAACTTTTCTCTGTATCGAGAACAGAAAGAAATCGAGTTAGAAGTAGCGTTGCGATCGCACGAAACTGCCAGAAAAGAACTCAAACGTACCCAAGCCACAGCTATACAAGAACAGCAACGCGCAGCCCAATCTAGTCGCAACGGTCGCGCCAAGTTTATGAATGGTAGTATTGATAGAATGGCAGCAGGACTGATGAAAACCAAAGCTGAGGTGTCTAGCGGAACTGCGAAAAAGAAGCATGAAGCAGCAGTAGTAAAGGCTAATCAAAAGGTTGCAGAGACGAAAGTCAAAACTACGAAAGTAACAAGTATTCAGCTACAAGAAAAAAATCACAAGCACCGAAATCTAATCAATATCCAGGGTGCAAATCTTAAAGTATCAGAACGTCTGTTGATTGAAAATATTCAACTGCATATATCATCTGGCGATCGTATAGCCATTATCGGCGCAAACGGTTCTGGTAAATCGAGTCTGGTAAAGGCAATTTTGGGAATGGAAAACCAAACAGCGTTTTTAGAATCAGGTGAAGTTTTGCTCACACCAGTGATGAAAGCTGTATATCTTGATCAAACCTATGAATTGGTAAATCGCCAATACACAATTCTGGAAAATATGCAAGCTGCCAATCCTCATCTCAGCTATCAGCATTTACGTCAACAACTGGGACACTTTCTCTTTAAATATGATGACGTTCGCAAAAGCGCTTCTGTATTGAGTGGAGGTGAATTAGCAAGATTAGCGATCGCTATGATTAGTATCTCAGAAATCGATCTACTGATTCTCGATGAACCAACTAATAACCTAGATATTGAAACTGTTGAACAAATAGTAATAGGTATCAATGATTACCAAGGAGCGCTTTGGGTAATTTCCCACGATATAGATTTTCTCAGCCAGATTAACATTACCCAAGGCTTCAAGTTGAGGGAACAAACTTTGCAAATGACAACTTATTTACCAAGTACACCAGAGCAATATTATCGAGAGTTGCTGGAATACAATCAATAAAGCGATCGCATTCTTAACGAAGTAGCATAAATGAGAGAATGTTTTAAAAGTATTATTGCTAACACCACAAGTTTAGAAACTTAGTCCCCCTAGCCATATTGACCTTGTATTAAAACGGTTTCAAGAGTTTCAAAGCCTCTCGACCTTTCGGGGAGAAGAATAGAAGTGGGGTTTTTTAGCAAAGTATTGCTTTTGATGGATAAAGTCTTACAATCGACTCGACTGTTAACATACATGGCCCTATTAAACCTTGTAGATTCGGGTTATATGGGCCAGCGTGGGGAACAAATTTGCCTACCACAACAACTCGTTTATGTTCAAATTGGGCAATTTCATCAGATGATCTTATTCCAGACGGATGTCCAAAAGGGTAAAGTAATATTGCACTATCCGCCAAAATTATATGAACCATACCTACATAACAAGGTTGTAAATTTGGGTCTATGCTTGCGGCTTTGCTTGTATTTGTTTGTTGATATTTACCGAGTACACGTACCTGTTTACCAGTTGCCCTTTCTTGATAACGTTTTTCCCTTTCATCAATATCTATTGCATTAGTGTATATGTCAGGAAAAAGTTTATCTATGTCAGCTTGACTCTCAATAATTGGTAATTCCTGAATAATGCTTTTTAGCTTCATACAAGTTAATATTAATTTTCAAGAAGAATGTCAAGCAGCGACGGTATATCAAAACAGAATTTATCTAAATCCGTCTGATACAAATCAATAGTTGCCCAATAATATTCTTTACCCCAAGTAGCTTTATCTTCAACTTTTGCCCAGGCTATCACCTCCTTTCTCTCTTGCTCATTTAACCGAGAAGCGATCGCTTGTAGTGCTTTGATTGTCAACTCTCGATTTACCGCCCACAAAATTAACGTTGCTTCATAACAAATTCCCAGACGCACGTATGAATCTTCTTCTGGAATTGGTGGCGGTGCATTACCCTCAATTTGTTGTATTAGTTCTCCTCTATTGCTAACCAATTCTTTAATGTCTGGCAAAATTGGGACTAGTGCCACAGGGGGCGGAAACTTGTTATGACTCCAACCACTAGCTAAACAAAAAGGTGCTTGACTGAGCATTTCTTCTTTTGGAAAAGCAGCGTAACCCAAAATAACTTCCCAGCGACGCAACATCGAGCCAAATTTGTGATTTAGGAAGTAAACCCACACCCAGCGCTCGAAATCACTCGCCACATACCGCCCCATTTCTGCTGCTAATTGTTTCAGCGCCTTGGTAACAATCTCTCGCTGAAGTTCACCTTGCTTTTCTACTTCCTGTCGTCGCTGTTTGTATTCATTTAGCGCATTTGTATAAATTCTTTGCCAAACTTCTGGTTGATCTAATATGGGTTTTGGCACTCCCATTAACTCTATAAACGGTTGCACCCAAGGAAGAGTGGGTAAAGATAAAACCTTCAACCAAGTATCACCATAATTTTGCCAGTGAGATGCCAAATCTGTATTCTTTTTTGGTGCATATATTTGGGCGGGAAGTTGATCGTCAATTACAGATGGTGCATCTTGACAAGGCGGTTCAACTCGCAAATACTTGTCTCCACCTAGCTCTTTTCGATTGTATCCACTAGGGTTCAAAGCTTTATGTTGCAATTGCGCCCACTGCACTACCTTTTGGCGTTCCTTTGCATTTAGTTGAGAAGCGATCGCTTTTAACGCTTTAATAGTCAAAGCTATCTGAATCGCCCCAATTAGCATCGTTGCTTCATAACAAGTTCCTAGTCTTTCGTAGGGAATTTGTTCATATTCAGGAGGTGGGGCGACTGTCCTCACCTCGGAATGAATATTAAAAGGGCAATCAAAGCCAATAAAATCAGCAATTTCTGGCAAAATTGGCACTAATACAGCAGGTGGTGGAACCTGATCTCGGCGGGAACCTGGGGGTTCACAAGCAATAGCCAAAAGTAATTGCCATCGCCTAAGAACAATTTCCAGTTCATGGCAGCAAAAATGAGCAATTACCCACCGTTCAAAATCCCTCGCTACATCTCGTCCCGCTACTGCTGCCAAATTTTGCAAAGCTTTTGTTACTACTTGCTTGATAACTTGGTCATAGTATTTCCCTGACAAATCCTGCGTTTCTCTTGCGGTTTGATACTCAAGTGCTGCTTGAGTATAAATTTGCTCCCAAATTAGCGGCTGCTTGAGTATAAAATCCGGTAATCCCAAAAAAGGTAGAAAAGGTTTTACCCAGTGGAGTAAGGGAAGAGAAAATGCTGGCAACCAATAGCTACTTCTTGTACCTTCCCAAAGATTGTCGTATTTCATAGAATTCCAGCAAAGATTTTTTCTACTCAACCAATTTAGCCATCAGCAACACCAAATCTCTAACTCCTCAGCAGAAGCCGTAAAGCATACAGGCAAGTTATAATTCTCTTGCGGATCAACGTAACAAAAATTTATGAGTAACCCACTAGTACAAGCCTTTTTCGTAGGCAGAGCAGTAGCTGAAGTAGTTAATGAGCGTTTAGAGGTCGCCTTGACCGATGCTTTGAGCGATCTGGGCAAATTTGATGCGGAAGCTAGAGAGCAGTTACGCCAGTTTACAGAAGAAGTCCTAGAGCGGGCAAATCGGTCAGCAGAAGCAGCTAATTCTGGCCCAACTACTACAGGTAGCGGACAAGCCAGTTCTGATTCCGGTGACTTGCAAGCAGATATTGATGAATTACGAGCAGAGATTGCCCTGTTACGAACAGAATTGCAACATTATCGCAGAACTTCTGCGTAAATTTAGTCATTGGTCATTGGTCATTGGTCATTGGTCAAAAATTATGCACAAATGACAAATGACAAAGGACAAATGACACTTCAAAAAAAACAGTTTAGGAATCAGAGTGTCTTTTCTTTCAAGGGATTCGGTTGCAAACCAACGGTACACAAAGTATATGGAACAAGGTTATTCAGAGAAGGCATACCGTTGGAATCGGGAAAAATACTCTAGCAGACGGCGTTTTGTGGACATTTGGTCTTTTGTCTTGACCTTATTGTTCAAACTTTGGCTATACAACAAATCTTGGAGTTATCCGGGTGGTGTGACTGAGGCAAAACAAGCTGCAAGACGCAAAATTCAAGCGGTCTGGATTCGCAATACCCTGCTGGATTTAGGCCCAACCTTTATTAAAGTTGGGCAATTGTTTTCTACCCGTGCTGATATATTCCCTGTTGAATATGTAGAAGAACTAGCCAAGTTACAAGACAAAGTACCGGCATTTAGCTATGAGCAAGTAGAAGCGACCATTGAGAAAGAACTAGGCAAGAAAATTCCTGAACTCTTCCATAATTTTGAACCGATTCCCTTAGCTGCTGCTAGCTTGGGGCAAGTACACAAAGCTGTACTACATACCGGAGAATCAGTTGTTGTCAAGGTGCAACGCCCTGGATTAAAGAAGTTATTTGAAATAGATTTACAGATTCTCAAAGGAATTACCCGCTACTTTCAAAACCATCCCAAATGGGGACGGGGGCGAGATTGGTTGGGTATTTACGAAGAATGTTGCCGCATTCTTTGGGAGGAAATTGATTATCTAAACGAAGGCCGTAACGCCGATACTTTTCGCCGTAACTTTCGTGGCTATGATTGGGTGAATGTCCCAAGAGTATACTGGCGTTATGCCACTTCCAGAGTCCTGACTTTGGAATATCTCCCTGGAATTAAGATTAGCCAATACGAAGCCTTAGAAGCAGCAGGTTTGGATCGAAAGGCGATCGCTCGTCAAGGCGCTCAAGCCTACTTACTACAATTACTCAATAATGGCTTTTTCCACGCCGATCCTCACCCAGGCAATATTGCCGTTAGTGCAAATGGTGCTTTGATATTCTACGATTTCGGGATGATGGGGCGGATTAAGTCCAACATCCGCGAAGGATTGATGCAAACACTATTTGGTATTGCCCAAAAAGATGGCGATCGCGTTGTGCAGTCTCTGATTGATTTAGGTGCGATCGCCCCAACCGATGATATGGGCCCAGTACGGCGTTCCGTGCAGTACATGCTCGATCATTTTATGGATAAGCCCTTTGAAAACCAATCAGTCGCGGCAATCAGTGACGACCTTTACGAAATAGCTTATAATCAGCCATTTAGATTTCCAGCAACTTTCACTTTTGTGATGCGAGCCTTTTCTACCTTAGAAGGGGTAGGTAAAGGCTTAGATCCCGAATTTAACTTTATGGAAGTTGCCAAACCGTATGCAATGCAACTTATGACCGATATGAATGGTTCTGAGGGGAATAGCTTTCTGAACGAATTAAGTCGTCAAGCAGCTCAGGTAAGTAGTACCGCCTTTGGTCTCCCACGTAGATTAGAGGATACACTAGAGAAGCTAGAGCAGGGAGATATGCGCTTGCGCGTTCGGTCTATAGAAACCGAACGCCTGCTGCGGCGGCAGAGCAGTATTCAGCTCTCAATAAGCTATGCTCTGTTAATCAGCGGTTTCACGCTTTCAGCTACTATTTTAGTGGTTAAGGATTATGTATGGTTAGCACTGCTACCTGGTTTAATTGCAGCAGCGCTTTCAGCGATCATGATCCGATTACTTTTACGCCTCGACCGTTACGATCGTATGTATTAATTGTTGCAAAAAAATTATGAAACTTAATTTCACGGGTTTTAGCGATCCGGGACTTATTCGTTCTAATAATCAGGATGCCTACTATATAGACCCAGAAGGACGATTTTTCGTTGTTGCGGATGGTATGGGTGGTCATGCTGGAGGTGAGGAGGCAAGTCGGATTGCCACTGGAGAAATTCAAGCGTATTTGGTAGCAAATTGGGAAACTTCTAAGTCTTCTCAAGAATTGCTAGAGCAAGCTTTGTGGGGCGCCAATGAAGCGATTTTGCAGGATCAACAAAATCATCCCGAACGCGCCGACATGGGGACAACGGTTGTAGCAGTGATTTTTCGCTCTCCAGAATCGCCTTGGTGCGCTCATGTTGGCGATTCGCGGCTGTATCGCTTCCGAGAGTCACACTTAGAACAGGTAACGGAAGACCACACTTGGGTAGCGCGGGCAATCAAAATCGGTGACATCACCTTAGATGAAGCACGATTGCATCCGTTTCGCCATGTATTATCGCGTTGTTTGGGGCGCGAAGACTTGCATCAAATTGATGTGCAACCACTAGATGTAAAAGTTGGCGATCGCTTGCTGTTATGTAGTGATGGTCTTACAGAAGAACTTGTCGAGCAGAAGATTGCTAACTGCCTCCAAGATAGTCCTTGGTTAGATAAAGCCGCCATCTCTCTTGTTGAGGCTGCCAAAGAGCATGGAGGGCACGATAACATCACAGTTGTCATCGTCTCGCTTGAAGAAAATAGTCATTAGTCATTAGTCATTAGTCATTAGTCATTAATCATTGGTCATTAGTCGATGCTTAGTAACTTTAAACAAATGACAAAGGACAAATAACTAATCTGGTAAATATACTCAGTAATTTGTTCAGCGTGAGCATTTTTCCTTTTTACAATTTGATACAAATATTTTTAGCCTCTAAAATGACCCAAAGAGGCTAAATTTGTACAAATTGGGAAATTGACATCTTGCACGTAATAAGGTAAAGCGACTATAATTCACGCTTATTACCATTAATTCCTCAAACTCCTTAAAATTTCCGTTCTCCGAAGCTTCTTCCACGCTTGGAGAGACAACATCTTAGACTTTTTAAACACAAAGACTAAGACGGGTTCTGCATAGCACTAAATATTTTCTTTAAAGGGGATTCGTGCAAAGCAGCAAGGAGTGAGGGAGGTAGTTATACCTATCCAAGAACTAATAGAGCTTATTTTCCGGAATATGGTTCAGCTGACTTGGGTGGTATATCAGTAGGATTAGGTGCAAGATATCAGAGCAGAAAAAGTCCACACTTTGGATGTGGGCAATCTGTCAAACAATTGTTATCTTTCGTAATACGGAGGAACAAATGTTGGACAGATATGAGTCCAAATATTATCCCATTTGGACTTCTGTGAGCGATATCACCTTTACGCGTTGTTTTTTCGGAGTAATTATGAATCAACCAATGAAACTATCCTTGGAACAGCAATTCAGCATCTGCTCATTTGCTACTCAGGTGCAAAATATGAGCCACGATCAAGCTAAAGATTTTTTAGTCAAGCTCTATGAGCAAATGGTCGTGCGCGAGGCAACTTATCAAGAGCTTCTTAAGCACCAGTGGGGCTTAGATTCCGGTTCCACTATGGCATAGAGTCCTTCTAATGTCGCAGTGGGCGACCTCCTTCTCTTGCTTGGTTCCAAGGAGGAAAAGAGCTGGGGATGTCGGGGCGTCAACTTCGATAAGTCATTCCACAAGATTGGGCAAAAGTTCAATTCAGGAAATTAACTAAGAATGAGTAAACATTGTCTATGGCATATCTGGTAGAGTCTAGACTAACTTTAGCATTGCACGCTAAACCCGTTCTTTGCTTTAGCCAAACTTGTTATTGTTTTGTCTACCGGGGGAATCACACCTGCATAAATTGACAATCCACTGGAATATCTGCACAGGAAGATTTAGAGATAATTTGGACATCACTGCTTTAGCAGCTAGTGATTTCACTCTTTATACATATAACTAGAAGTTACATCTTTATATATCTTTTGTTTATAAAACGTTACATTCTGGGAGCGACCACCTATAAAACACGTAATATAAAGAAATTATGCCTAGCTCGAAAGATCATATGGAGAATCTGTATCAATACTTTCCAGTTTTGTTATAATCTGAGGCTTAATCTTTTCGTACTCATTTTTGAGTAAACTTTTACTAATTTGCGGATCGGCAGAGGAAATCAACGTATTGCTCATTGCGACCCACTCTTGCAGTCGTTGCCGCTGGGCAGAAGCAACGCTAGAAAGTAAGATGTGGGTACAGCGATTTGGTGCTTCTCGTGCAAAGAATAAGAGGCGATAGTAACCTGTGTGCTGTAGTAACCGAGCAGTTTCTTGACCAAGGCTAGTTTTGAGATCGAGGTAATAAGGCAACCATTTAGCGCCATGCTTGCGATTGTAGATGACAGTAATCCATAGCAGCATGGGATGGGGGATAGAGATGAAAAGAAATTGGTTATAGCGTGTACAAAGTAAACGTTTTTGAATTTCCTCTTGCGGTAGCATCACCCACAAAGCTGGTAAAACCTCCCCATTGGTATGAATGGGCTGGGGAAACACAATATCGGCAATTGGTTTATTTTTCGGCCAAGAAATGGCACGAGCGATTTCATCGTTTGACCATGATACCCGCAAATCGCCTTTGGTCTTTTGTTCAAGCTCGGTGCTAGCTGTAATAGTAGGAATTAGGGCATGGCTGGCTTGCTGAATTTTGCGTGTATGCTCAGGCTTTTCTAAAGATGCTAAAACTCTGAGGATTTCAGTAATACTTTGGGGGCGATCGCATGCTCTTTTAGCTAGACAACTCATCACCAAATTTTCAATTTCTTTTGGTAGCTCTAATCCAGGCGCAGCCTCAGCAAAAGAACGTGGTTTTTGATAGTGATGTGTTTTATACCACGCACCAAAAGAGTGAGTTGGTGCCACCAGTGGCATTTTGCCTGTGAGCATCTCAAACATCATGACGCCCAAACTATAAATATCAGCACGGTTGTCTAATTCCTTACCCTCCATCTGTTCGGGAGAAGAATAAGCCAATGTACCTAAATAAAATTTTGTATGGTCGCCATCTGACTGTAATAACTTAGCAATACCAAAATCTAGAACTTTGACCAATTCTCCAAAACTGGGATCTTGAATCACCAGCATATTGCTTGGCTTAATATCGCGATGAATAATTGGGCAAATAGTGCCATCAACCGGGATGCCGTCATGGGCGCACTGTAACCCCAGGCTGAGTTGACGTGCCATACTGAGGAATCTTGCTAAAGGTAATCGTTGCTTGCGAATAATATTGTTCAGGCTTTGTCCTTGTAAGTATTCCATAACGTAGAACGGGGTGTTATTGTCATCTACGCCATAGTCCATAACTCGGACAATATGAATACTTTTTTGCCCTAGTAAAGCACAGGTTTTGGCTTCTCGCTCAAAACGGTCTTGCAATCGCATCTTTTCATTTTGGATTGAGAGAGCCAGAAACTTAACCGCAACAGGTACACCTCCCAACAATGTATCTTTAGCACGATAAACCCGACCCATTGCTCCAGTACCGATTAACTCTTGGAGTTGGTAGCGTTTGCTGAGTAAGCGACCAATGTTGGGGTCTGACATAGAAAATTCGACTCCAAAAGCAGGTTGTAAATGTTTGGGAGGACAAGTGCATTGAAAAATTGTGGTGTAGTTTTAGTTTGCCCAATTTTGACTAATGCGCTATCACTCTTGGCATCTCCTCTTCTCTACAAGACGTTGCTTTGTATTGGGAGAAGACAGCACTAGCTTGGCTACACGAAACCTTACCTGCCTTTGTAGGTTAACAAACCCTTAAATTCGCATTAGTCCACGGAGTTAAGCTTTGTTTGTGTAATAGTGAATTATATTCGCCCAATACTTTTAAAACATTTTCTGATTACCTAACAATCTTTTTAACCTTTCAGCTAAATATTACTATGTAAGGATACATTTTTTATTGATAAAACTGTAATTGTCTAAGAGGTAGTTTTTCTTTTTCTCTGTTGGTTAGGATACATATCAAAACTTGATTTATTATTCATCACATAGTATTGAATTCGACGTTCGACAATCCTATTAAATCGGGACATAAAATCATAAAAAAAAGCCGGATATTTCCTAATTTCTGTGAATGCTGTTAACCATTTTCCTTGTTTTATAGGTTCTACAACTTGAAGATAAGCTAGATTTTTCTTATAGACTGAAAGATTATAAGATAGAGCACGCATTAGAGCAGGATTCTTTTTCACAATGTCTTGTTGCATGAAAGAATTAGTAGCTTTGCAGTATTGATTTAGACGTGGTAATTGGCTTTGATATACAAGAGAACCAGGGCGTGAACGGTAGAAATAATAGGGTTTTGGTTCAATAAAAAAACGAGCTCCTTTGATTAAGCATTTCATGTCAATCCAAAAATCTTGACCCATTCTAATTTCTTCATCGTACTCGATGCCGTTCTTAATCAGGAATTCTCGTTTGAATAGAGGCTTGCTTAGACCAAGATGTAGTCCTGGTTCCCCGAAGACATCAGTTTCTACAAAATAAACGATATCAATTTGGAGAATTTTATCTATACGTTCTCCACTTTCTTGAATCAATGTACTCCAAGGAGATGTTGTACCGTCTTTGATCAAATGAATATCATCAGCAATCATGTCTGCATTTGTTTTATTTGCCAGAGACACCAGCTTTTCCAATCTTTCGGGAGCATACCAATCATCTGAATCAAGTACAGCAATCCATTCTCCTTGGGCTGCTCTGAAGGCGCGATTACGTGCCGCCGCTGCTCCAAGATTTTGCTGATTAACTATTACTTTGAGACGTTGATCGGTGAAACTTTTAGCGACTTCTACAGTTTTATCACTTGAGCCATCATCGACCATGATAACTTCGATGTCAGTGAGTGTTTGCTCTAAGGCTGACTCTATTGCCTTCCCAATATAAGTTTCAGTATTGTAAGCAGGGATAATAACGGAGACTTTAGGATTCACGAAACTGAACTCCTGACTAACATGTTTAGGTAAAATACTAAAATCCTGACCATAATTTGATCATTGCTTTATTACTATACAACTCAGTAGGTCAGTGAGAATAAACGATGAGTGGTTAAAGTTGGGTAGGAGATATTAGGCGTTGGTAAACCAGTGCGTTGCCAGAGTTTTTTGAACGGCGGTTTTTGGCTTAGAAGAACAGCAAAGTGGTGAGGCAACACTGCCTTTAAGTTGACTGCCTCTCTAGGCTAGCTTCCATTGTGTTAGTTAAAAAATGACCAGCCAAGAGACCACTACTGAGGTAATATGTATCTTGCGAAATTCGGTGTAGGGTTTCAAAGCCACTACGACGCTGACGATCGCCTAGTACCCAGTAACGCTGTACGATAGTATCCAGACCAATCCAGCCTTCGCCTTCAACCTGCCCCAAAATATTATGTTGTAGTAAAAAAGTATACTGACGCTCTCCATCATGCAACCGCCCCTTATATTGCAGAGAAATTTCAGAGCGATCGCTACCTGGAAATATCAGTTTTGTGGCCATAGTGAACCAATTATCTCGATTCCAAGCGACCAAGGTCATACCCTTGACGCTAATTGGCATACCATTACGTTCCAGCCAATTTCCTTCCATTGCCCAGCGTCCTGGTTCCAATAAAAAAGTATGAGCCACCTTTTATTCCCTGTCTTGCTCGAGTGCTGCCAAAACTACAGTTATAGCAGTGCTAAGTTACGAGTGCTGAGTTGCGAGTGAAGAATGCAAGAAATTTTTTATCTTGTTTATTGTTCTTGACTCAGGATTGACCTTGGTGAATTTCTCCCAAAAGTACTTCTTGAGGTGCACCTGTGGCTGTAGGTAAGTTGCCAGGAATACCCAAATGTCGCCAGTAGGCTAAAACTGCGAAAGCGATCGCTTCTTTAAAATCTGCACTCAAGCCGACTTCATCTGTTGTCGAGACTGGTATTGATCCTAACAACAACTGTAACCTTTGTTTCAAATAAAGATTGCGACTACCACCACCACATAATAGTACTCGTTGTGGCATTTCTGGCAAAAAAGTGTGGTAACTATGAAAAATTGAAGCAGCTGTAAGTTCTGTGAGAGTTGCTAGTACGTCAGCAGGATTGAGTTGGTATGCTTGAGCATCTTTTAAACACTGATGCAAGTAAGTCACACCAAATAATTCGCGTCCAGTAGATTTGGGTGGCGGTAGATGAAAGTAGTCTTGGTTGAGCCATTGTTCTACTAATTGATGGCAAGGAGTACCACTTGCTGCCCAATTGCCATCTTCATCATAAGTTTTAGCACCAGCGCTTAAATGCTCCACCGCAAGATCCAACAGACTATTTCCTGGGCCAGTATCCCAACCACGAATTTTTGAGAGCCAGTCACCATACCGAGGCGGAATATAAGCAACATTGCCAATACCACCAATGTTTTGAATACAACGCCCCTCCTGGGGATGACTGAGTAAATAAGCATCGACTCTAGGCACGAGAGGCGCACCATGACCACCAATAGCAATATCAGCAACACGGAAATTGCTCACAGTTGCAATGTTCGTAAGATGCGCAATTAATGCACCGCGCCCTAGTTGAAGACTGTAACCTAGTGGGGAGTAGGCAGTGCTTTTCTTCCCTATTCCCCTATCCGCAGGTGGTCGATGATAAACCGTCTGACCGTGGGAGCCAATGAGAGTGGCTGGCTGATGACCAATCTGAATATTTTGGGCGGCTTGGGCAAAGACTTGAGCGATCGCATCATCTATTTCTGCTAATTCTGCCATTGAGATGGCAACGCCTGCACCAACTGCTAATATTCTTTCTCTGAGTTCGGCTGGATAGGGATATGTTGCCCCAGCTACCAACTCAACTTTGAGATCCAATTCTGTGCCGGAAATCTCTACTAACGCAGTGTCTATGCCATCTACGGATGTGCCACTAATTAAACCAATAACGCGAGTAGGGACAACAGCTTTTTCAGTTGGATGCATTGATCGAGATTCTTTTGTTGATTGCAAGAGTTTAGTTTAATTCATGTTACTAGCTATGTCAAAACACTCAGGTTGCATAGTTGACTACAAAAGTAAAAGTAAATAGAGCCAGGGAAGAATGTCAAAACCAATAGTAATGACCACGAGTCTATTTATTTTTATTAGCAAACAAATAATTTCAAACAGTTTTGTTTATTATCTTGATTAAACCTTAATCAGGACAACATCCGAAGATACAAATTCTTGATATATAAGAGTTAATTTTACAAATTTTTTATTTTTCCACAAAGAATAGCTGATATATCAACATTTTAGGCAAGTGAAACTACTTACTGGTGTTTAAAAAGAAAGCAAAATATTGACCTAATCTAGAAATTTTCAAATAACTAGAAATCCAGTATTTTCATCCTATTTTTTATTCTACAAGGCACTACATAATGATTCCAAGTCGGACAACGAGCTTTTCAAAAATTAAAAATACAAAATTTCAAAATTATGTATCTTACAAAAATTGCTTGTATCGCTGCTCTATCTCTATCTGCAATCTCCTCATTTATCTATGCAGGTTCTGCCCAGGCTATTTCCTTCCAAATAACCACTGGCATTGCAGGCCCTAATGGAGAAACTGACCAAGGTGCTTTTTCTGAGTTTACTCAACTTCCCGGTACGACAACTGTTAACTTCAATAATGGTCAAGCACCAACCACTGGTTTTGCTAAATACTCATTTGAGAACAACAGTGGAACCAGCAGTGTAAGGTCAGATGTATGGGCACCTGCTGGGGCAAATGGTGAGGTCAATAATGGTAAGTATTTGGCAGTTTTCAACGGCGATAAAGTCACAATTAACCTTGCAAGTTCCCTCAATTATTTCGGTATTGACTGGGGAGCTATCAGTTCTGGTAACGTTTTTTCCTTTTACAATGGCAACACTCTGATCAAATCATTTACAACTGAGGATGTGAACCCAGTTGCTCCAATTCGTGCCTCACAGCATGGTGGTGAAGGCAATGGCTACCTTCACTTCTATTCAGATAGTAAAAACGATATTTTCAACAAGATTGTCATTACCCAAACAGGTGGTGGTGGATTTGAAAGTGACAACCATTCTTTCCATCTAGGAACTGACAAATTTACTGGTTTTGACCCCAAGTCTGTTCCTGAGCCTAGTATTACATTAGGTATGCTGGCTGTAGGTGGTATCTTTCTACGCAAGCGCAAGAACGAGAAGTTGCAAAGTGTTAGGCAATCGCATTAAATACATCAATCTTAGCTCAGTAAGATTTTGTCTACACTCTACATTTTAGCCTGTACAAGCATTTCACAACTCAGTTCATATTAAATACAAATCAGGGTGAGCTTACTTAGGTAAACTTGCCCTAATTTTTTTGCCATTTATAATCAAGCCTTCTTCTACGCTCAATGCTACGCGTAGCAAGCTGAAAAAAATTTTCTTTAACTAGACTTTTTGCATGAATCAAAAGCCCTCACCCTAAATCCCTCTCCCAAGCTTGGGAGAGGGACTTTGAAATTGGCTCCCCATTGTCGCAAAATTGGGAGAAGGGGTTGGGGGATGAAGGTAAATTTTACATTTGTGCAAGAGACTCCATGAGCTGCGCTCACAAGGAACAATGAAAATGATCTTGGAACGATTTTGCGTTGTTTCAGCCTCTATTTTCAAGGCAGGTCTACTCAATACTGCTTAAACCTTAACCGAACTGTATTGAGAGTGAACTGTAATTCTGGCTCCTAACTTCTGCTATAGGTTGTTGCATGAATAAAATATACATGGATTAGTTTAGATATAATAATGACTCATTCTTTGTTGTCCTAACTGGAGAAATTAATGGGTCGCGCCAAAAAGGTTGTCCTGGCATATTCTGGCGGAGTGGATACCTCAGTTTGCATCCCCTACCTGAAACAGGAGTGGGGTGTGGAAGAGGTAATTACCCTAGCAGCAGACTTAGGTCAGGGAGATGAATTAGAGCCAATCAGAGAAAAAGCTTTGAAATCGGGTGCAAGTGAATCCCTGGTGGCGGATGTCAAAGACAGCTTCGTCAAAGATTACGCCTTTGGAGCGATTCAAGCCAACGCCCTTTATGAAAATCGTTATCCTCTAGGAACTGCCCTGGCTCGTCCACTGATTGCCAAGGTATTAGTAGAAACAGCCGAAAAATATGGTGCTGATGCGATCGCTCACGGTTGCACCGGCAAAGGCAACGATCAGGTTCGCTTTGATGTCTCTGTCACCGCCTTAAACCCCAACCTGAAGATCCTCGCACCAGCCAGAGAATGGGGAATGAGTCGTGAGGAAACGATCGCTTATGGGGAAAAGTTTGGTATTCCTTCACCAGTCAAAAAATCTTCCCCCTATAGTATTGACAAGAATTTGCTTGGTCGTAGTATTGAAGCTGGTTTACTCGAAGATCCGTTATTTGAGCCACCAGAAGAAATTTATGAGATGACCAAAGCGATCGTTCACACTCCCAACGAGCCAGAGTACATCGAAATTGGTTTCCACGGTGGTATCCCCACAACCCTCAACGGCATACCCAAAAAGCCTGTTGAGCTAATTGAAGAACTCAATCAGGCAGTAGGAAATCACGGCATCGGACGGATCGATATGATTGAAAACCGTCTGGTGGGGATCAAATCGCGGGAAATCTACGAATCACCTGCGATGTTGGTGCTAATTCAGGCACATAGAGATTTAGAAAGCTTGACTTTAACGGCAGATGTTACCCATTACAAGCGTGGGATTGAAGAAACTTACAGCCAAATAGTTTACAACGGTTTATGGTACAGTCCACTCAAAGTTGCACTTGATGCCTTTATTCAAAAGACACAAGAGCAAGTCTCTGGAACTGTGCGAGTCAAGTTGTTCAAAGGCAACTCTACGATAGTTGGGCGTTCGAGCGATAATTCCCTCTATACCCCCGATTTGGCAACCTACGGAGCCGAAGATAAATTTGACCATAAAGCCGCTGAAGGCTTTATATACGTTTGGGGACTACCGACTCGCATTTGGTCAAAGCAGATTAGGGGTTAAGAGTTAGGAGTTAGGAGTTAAGAGTTAAAAAAGCAAAATACAAAAGTAAAAGTTAAAAAAATTCACTTTTTACTTTACTCTTCACTCCTCACTCCTCACTTCTCACTTAGTTTATGCTTGACTACTCTTCTGCTGCACCTTTAACCTGGCGAGATTCCAGCCACAGGGGCACAATAATTAAACCAGCGAGGATTAGTAACGCTGCGATCGCAAATTGACCCACCCAAGCAACCAATTGTTCTAAAGAGACAATTTTGCCAGCAAAAAAAGCTAATGTCACCATCAAACTAGCCCAAGCAACTGCTCCTAGCAAGTTGTATAAAAAGAATTTTCCAAAGGGCATTTCAGCTATACCAGCTAGTGGTGCAGCAAAAACTCGTAACAATGCCAAAAAACGCCCAAAAAACACCGCTTTAGCAGCATTTTGACTAAATTGGTCTTTAATACTCAGCAGACGCACTTCAGAAATCCGAAATATGCTGCCAACTTTTACTAGAAAAGCCCAACCGCTAACTCTACCAATCCAATAGCCACAAGTGCCACCAATAACAGCGCCCATGATTGCGTCACCGAGAACCAGCCAGAAATTTAGTTCATCGCTGCCAGCTAAAAACCCGCCCACTAAGGTCACGGTTTCACCAGGAAGGGGAATGCCTAAATTTTCTAGCAAAATTCCGAAAAAAATCGCCCAATACCCGTAATTATGAGCAACTTCCTGGATATTTTCTAGTGAAATCAGCTCTAAAGACATTCCGCACCGCCGTCTTTACAAATTTTTACTTTTACTATATCTTTGCTTGTTTTTGGGTGGGGTGTCAATCAAATTAATACATAGAGTCATTAAGTCATTAGTTTAATACTGACTAATCCATAGATTTTAGTCTATGGTAATTGTTGACTTTTCACTGTTAATTATACAATTTTTGTAATCACTACCACATATTCATAATTTATTAAAAAAAGATTAAAAATTTTATAGAAAATTTATAAATATCCGTTTAAATTGTGAAAATTTTGTAAAAGATACGGTTGATACCGAAATTGTTAGGCGCTTATGCCTATATTGATGAAAGTTATCACAAATTATACGACATGAATACTGAAATAAGCTCTTTCAACCGTATGACTGCAATTGCCCAAATATCTGGGTAAAAGAGTCATTTCACTGTCGTTGAAAGAGAAGATGTATTGATGTCTTTTTCAATTTTTTGTCAAGTGTTCCAATTACCCTGTTAAATTCATGGCTTTCACACAAGAACTTCAAGTGATTTTGTTTAAACCCCAAGGAAGCATAGACTTGGAAGGTGGTAAGGCTTTAAGCGAACAGATGGCTGGAGTCGTCCCTCAAGCTTATCAACTCTGGGTCATCGACCTAGCAGAAGTTAACTTCATGGACAGCTCTGGATTAGTTCCTTTAGTAAAAGGCTTAAAAGCTGCACGTCAGAGTGGTTGCCGCTTGGTTCTATGCAATGTACAAGCTCCTGTACGGTTGATTTTGGAACTTACCCAACTCGATACAGTGTTTGAAATTTTTCACACTTACCAAGATATTTTTACCACCGTCAAAGATAACAGTCTGGTGCTAGCAGACTAACTAATAAATCTACCTATAGAAGGATGGCGGAGTCAAGCAATATTTGCATTTTTTCACATTCTTTTAAAATAACAGTCTGGTGCTAGCAGGCTGATATTCTTTCTTGTCTAGAGAAGAATGTTGAGGGAAACTCATGGCTTTGAGCTAGGCAGTATAAATTACAGATGAATGAATCTGCTTATTGGATAATCATCTACCTAAAGCAGTAAAGTTCAGAAATGACTAAAATTGGTCAAAGCAAATGCAACTGTTTGTGATACTCCCCAGCCTTTTAAAGACAGGGTTTTTCAAATTACTCTAAACTAATTGTTTTATATACTGCGTAACTAGTGAAAGGAAGCAGGAGGTAAGAAGGTTAGAATATCAGCTTTTACGTTATTTCTAACTCTATAGTTATTTTTGCCTTGAGCTACTACTTGGATGCCTCCAAGACGCTTTTATGCACCAATTTCTTACCTCTTAGATTCCACCATAATGGTAACTTTAGGCATTCTGGGGAGTCGAAATATTAGTTTGTTCGGATGCTGGGCGGGGAAAATTTGGTAAATCAATACCGCTGTGACTAGCATTGCGAGTTTTGAGTGCTAAACGGTAACTCACACTTTGCAGTTCTGCTTGCAGTTGGCGGTTTTCCCGTTGTAGCATTGCTACCTTTTCTCTCACTGGCGTCATCCGCTCCTCAAACTTCCGACGGTAAATTTGAGGCAACTCTTGTACTACTTGCTCCAACATCCGAGTGCGATCGGTAAGTTCTTGAACTGACTGTCGCAATTGATAAATTTCGGAGTCACGAGTTGTAATTTGCTCTTGGTAGAACGCCACCTGCTGTTCTACAGCTTGGAGTTGTTCTTGTAAAGCGTGTAACTGGGTCAGATCGCGCTCAAATTCCGGCTGCTGGGGCATAAAACTAGTGTTACCCTTTACCAGCCGGAAGAGTTCTTGAGATAGTTGTTGCACTAATTGATCGCGAAGTTGCAACTCCTGGCGTAGCTGCGATACTTCCGTCGAGAGAACTTGAATATTAGGTGTATCAGATTGGCTCACAGTAGCTTAAAGCTCCCATTCAGAATCTTGTCCACTTTTAGGTATAACTGCGGGAGTACTACCTTTGGCAAGTATTTGTTAATTTAGCATTCCCAAAGAAGTCACGAAAAAAGAAAAAGACAAAATTTTATTGAATGGGAGTAGGGATTAGACATTTAGTTTCTTCCCTAGTCTCTAGTTACTAGCTAGTCCCCAATCCTCAGTCTCTTAGACTGTTGCAGGTGTTGCAGCTACCTTAGTGGGCTTTTCTTTTTCCTCTTTAGGGGGTTTTTCTTCTTCAATGTCCTGCTTAATTGTTAAATAGCGAATCACTTCTTCACTCAAACGCATGGCGCGTTCAAAGGGGGCGATCGCAGTTGCAGGCGCACTGTAGTTTAATTGGATGTAGATACCATCCCGGTGTTTTTTGATTTCGTAAGCCAGACGGCGCTTACCACGATTTTGAATTTGGATCTCCTGGGCGCCTTGATCGCGAAGCAAATTCTGATATTTTGTAACTGCTTGCTCTACCTGTTCCTCTCCGAGGTCAGGACGGAGAATGTACATTGTTTCGTAATTTGTGGTCATATTTTTCAGTTTCCTCGTGGACAAAAGTGGCTGCTGATATTAATTTATACCTAAATTTTATTCAAAATTCCAGTATTAATCAACATCTGAAGCAACAAGGAACTATAATCTTACCAGTTTTCAATTTGAATCATTAGCCAAATCGCCTAAGTTTGGATTTTTTGGATGTCCCTAATCAAAACTAGGTTGGGAGGCAACCCCGATATTTCTTTCACAAGATCGATCGAGCTATCAGCTTCGCTAAGGGGTACCTTTCTTTAAGGGCATCTTATAGCGATCGCTTTTTTGCTCAAGGCTCAATCGGTTGGCTAAACAGCTAACTGACGATTGCTACCTGATCACAGCTTCTAATCGCAGAAAAAAGGATATTCATCAAGATTATGGCGCAGCGCTACGTGCGAATTCAAAATCCAGAAGGACAGATTTACTATGGGTTACTACAGCTATCCCTGAATGTGCAGGTGCTAGATGCTCCACCCTGGTTACATGGACAACCCACTGATTTAACTTTGACACCAGAAAATTACCAAATTCTGGCTCCCTGCGCTCCCTCCAAAATTGTGGCGGTGGGTAAGAATTATGCAGATCATGCAGCAGAAATGGGAACTCCAGTACCTTCTGAGCCATTAATCTTTCTTAAGCCACCTACGTCGATTATTCCATCTGAGAGGGAAATTAAGTATCCTCCCCAGTCACATAGAGTTGACTACGAAGGAGAGTTAGCTTTAGTGATTGGCGATTATGCCTTTGAATGTACGCCAGAGGTAGCCCAAACCAAAATTTGGGGCTACACCATCGCCAATGACGTAACAGCGCGGGATTTACAAAAACAAGATGGTCAATGGACGCGAGCCAAAGGTTTTGATACTTTTTGTCCCTTGGGGCCTTGGATTGTCCGGGAATTAAATCCAGGAGCAAGATTGCAGACTTTTGTAAATGACGACGCTAATCCAGCCCAATCTGCCTGTATCGATCAGATGGTATTTTCCCCCGATGTTTTAGTTTCCTATATCAGTCAGGTGATGACGCTACTCCCTGGTGATTTGGTGCTTACAGGTACGCCGGAGGGTGTAAGTGCTTTGCATCCAGGCGATCGCGTCCGCGTAGAAATTGAAGGTATCGGTCGCCTGGAAAACACCGTAGCGTCCCGTTAACTTCTAACGCACTTGCATATACACTGCATCGGAAATCGCTGGAATTTCTGCATAACGTCCGCTCACAGACTGGATGACTGAATATGCGACTGCTCCCACGATGCCGATAAAAATGGTTGTGGATAGGGTTTGGATTGCAAAACCACCGGAGGGAACTAGTCCTACAACATCAGTTAGGATGCTAAACAAAAAGATAATGATGTCCAAAAGGATTGCTTGCATGGTGTTGAAACGAATAAAGTGACTAATTTTTTCGTTTCTTACTACCAGCAAAAATAAAGCAAAGAAAATAATCATTCCTGCATAACGCACGCCGTAGTAAATTCTCAACAATGGCAGAAGCGGCAGAAACAGTAGTTGTAATGGTGGAAACTCTGAGAGCAAATATCTACCAAATACAAAAACTTCAATTAGAGGAAGCAAATAAGGCAAGGAAGCAAAAATCCGATCTGAAACTGTTGTAGACCCGCGCCAAGACATTATGCGTTCTCCTGTGGTTAAATTTTAATAGTTACTTGAGCTTAGGATAACGCAGTTGCTAGGTCTTGCTGATAAATTCAACTATTCTATATGGGCGATGCGAAAGCCCATCATGCACTCATACTGGTCTGGCTGTTGTTGAGTAAGTTTGCGAATGGCTTGGCCACAGCGCAGTTGACCCCCACGCCAACGGGGTTGACCGCTCCCGTCAGCGAGTAAACAAGACTGGCAAACTTGCTCAGGGGCAAGGATTTGCTCGTCCATTAAAATGACTAGCATCGAATCCCTCCTGTAAATCCTCATTGTCAACCCACATTTCACTCCGGGGAAGACGTGTTTTGTAGCGCTTCAAAGAGCCACTTCAGATAGATTGGATGCGTTTTGCGTGGTTAAGTGTTGTAATTTGCAATCTCGCTTTGCGCCTAACTTGGGCGATCGCAGAGGACACTTAAGAACCACATCCTACTTCTTTGCAGCAAAAATGTGGGCAATTACAATTCAATAACAATTCTCAAGTGAATTTAAATTTATTGTACGTTGTGTCTATTGCAAAATGGGAATTTTAGTAAAAAATAATACAAAAATTTTTGCACTAAGTTGAGCAAAGACAACTAACGGTATCCATTGCATCCCTGTTAATTTAGCACTAGGATATGTCAAACTTAATATTCAGAAAGCAACAAAACCTTTATGCACAAGCAACACGGCGACTTATTGAAATTCCCTTAAGGTGAGTAGTTAAAGGGTGAGAAGTCAAGTCAGTAAAATTGAGTTAACTTGATAGCCATTTAAGTGAGGCATTTCTAAAATACTGAGGTAAACTTGCAAGCAAGTTAATACACAATATTACTCAGCGGCTCGTCGGTCTGGGCATCACTTACAATGGAACACTGGCAATTTCTGATACAGAAACAAGGCGCTCGCTCGTGGCATATCCTAGAATCGCCAAATTTGGAAATTTTGGAAGGACAGTATAGAGTTTTGGCTCGTTCTAACCTTCTTAATACAGATGTGGAAGTGCGGGTAACTCACTCTTCAACTGAGGAAGTTCAACCAACGCGGCGAATTTTCAAGCGATCGCGTCGCACTAATTCAGAAGGCATAATGGCGGTAATTCCTTTTACCTACTTCCAACCGGGAGTTTGGGAGTTGCGGTGTTCCGGCGATTTGATGTCGGATCTGCTTGGTAAATCTTGGCAATACAGCGTACAAGTGCAAGTCTTTTCGTTGTTAGCAGAGAGAGAGCCGAGGAAAAATTTAGGATCGAGTTCACCCGATGATCGCCTAGATACTGTTTCTGAAAACTTGGTATCTCATGCCCCAGCAGAAACTGCAATTACGTTATTTACATTTGAGAAAGCGATCGCAGTTTCTGAAGGACTGGCAATTACTACAAACGGCAACCTCACTGTTGCGTCAGATGAAGAGAACTTGGAATCTAATGCCCCAGTAGAAACTGCAATTGAGCTAGATCGAGCGATCGCAGTTTCTGAAGGACTGGCAATTACTACAAACGGCAACCTCACTGTTGCGTCAGATGAAGAGAACTTGGAATCTAATGCCCCAGTAGAAACTGCAATTGAGCTAGATCGAGCGATCGCAGTTTCTGAAGGACTGGCAATTACTACAAACGGCAACCTCACTGTTGCGTCAGATGAAGAGAACTTGGAATCTAATGCCCCAGTAGAAACTGCAATTGAGCTAGATAATGCGATCGCAGTTTCTGAAGGACTGGCAATTACTACAAACGGCAACCTCACTGTTG